>CAYWDD010000110.1:0-5741 GCA_964456935.1 uncultured Faecalibacterium sp.
CAAATCTCATTCTTTCACCGCTCTTGACGTGGTTAAACTCAAGGGAATAAGACCAAAGCCCTATATCACAATTGTCACTGCCTCCGTATTTTCCGTCGCCGACAAGCGGCATTTTTCTTGATGAAAATTGCACTCTTATCTGATGAGTCCTGCCTGTATAAAGTCGAACTTTTACAAGTGTGACTTTGCCGAAAGGACTTTCCGTTTCGCATAGCGTTTGATATGAAAGTTTAGCCTTTTTTACTCCTTTTCTCTCACGCTTTACCACAAAGGATTTATTTTTTCGTGAGTCTTTAAAAAGAAGGTCCTCAAATACCCCTTCTTTGTCTTTAGGTGCATCATGAACAAGAGCAAAGTATTCTTTCACAAAGCTCCCGTCTGTTATCTGTTTTGACATTTCGCTTGCCGCAAACTTTGTCTTAGCGTAAACCATGACACCGCCTACTGCTCTGTCGAGTCTGTGCAAGACGAAAATTTCACCGTTTTCGTCTTTTTCCTTAAGGTAAGAGCTAAGTGCATCTGCGAAAGACTCGTTTTCTCCGCCTCCCTGCTGTGAGAGAAGTCCGACAGGCTTTACGGCAACTATAAGATATTTATCTTCATATAAAATTTCCATATTTCGACCTCCTTGTATATTTTACTCGTTTATACGTCTTAAATCAAGTGATACAAGATCAAAGTTTCTGCATTCAGGCTCGTCTTTGACACCCTTTCGCTTGCACTCAAGGGTGCGCAAAGCCAAGCCTTGCCGCCCCTTCGCCCCGGCACCCCACCCATCGTACTCTCCGCACCGAAAACTGCCGCAAATCGAAACGATTTGCGGCAGCAAAGATATTGAGTTTTAATAAGTTTTATTCAGCCGGTGTTGCGTTGAAAAGCTTTTCTTTGATAACATCAAGGAAGTGATTGAGCCAGTTGAGGAGAGATCTGAACATAGCACTGAGTCTGTCATGCTCTGTTTCGGGCTTATCGACTTTCTCATCGGCAACCCATGTTTCTGTCTTGCAGTTTTCTTCGTCCATTGCCGTAAATGCCCACCAATAATCGGGGTGCTGAACCATGAACTGTGTTTCGGCAAAATCATCGACCGTAAGCTGTACGTCACTTGAAATCACCGTAGTAAGCAACATATTTTCAGGATATGTCCAATCCGAATGCTTGATGCCCTTTACAAACCATGTGTAATCGGGGAAAATGCAAGTTGAGGCATCTATCTGCTTGTCCGGGGAAATGTACTTTCCGAGTCCTTTTTCTGTCTGCTCGGCTATATACTCATCTGAAAGAGTCTGATATACCGTACCGGTAGTTGCTCCGAACGATGCACTTTTTACTGAAACGAATGTATCTGCTATAGTTTCCGATGACTCGCAAATGGGTATCATCTGGAAACCGTATTTAGCTATGATACCGACCTTAACATCGTTTTCGGGAAGTGACTTTAATATATCGGGGATATTCTTCTTAACTTCCTCGTTGTATCTTGTTATCTTTTCGATAAGTCCGGCATATGTTGTTCTCTTTTCACTGCCCTCTTCACCGAAAATACATTCAACAGCTTTGTCGAAGTGCTCAACGTCAACACAAGCCCAGTATGACGGATATGAAACACCCGAAAGTACAAGAGCGGAAATAACACCCTTATAAACTTTCTCGTATATTGTCTTTTTGGTAATACCGACTGCTCCGTCTATAAGACCTGTCTTTTCCGCAAGGTCGATAGTTGCCATGATGAACGGGTCGATCTCAAGCATACCGAATGATTCGGCATCTGAAAGAACTCTCTCGATTGCATTGCCGTCAACCATAAGCTCACCGCAGAATCCCTCTGAGAAAGCGTCAACACCGTTACATACACCGCCGTCAAATCCGACACCGTGTATATCGTCTGTGCCGTACTTTTCAAGATATGCACATACTACGTTTGTACCCAAGCAACGGCAAATTATCGAAACCTTATCGCTGCCTGTTGACTGCTTTATACCTTGAATGTACTCGTTGAACTGATCGGCTATCTCCATGGGATCAAGTCGCCAGTCATACCAGAACTGATAGTCGTCATAAGCATAGTAGCCTTTTTCGCCCTTGCAGTCATTTGCCATTTTATATGCATTTTGGTTTTGATGCCACTGACTGATGTGAGTTCCATTTGTAGCCTCACCGTTATTATCGAGAATTATATCACCGAAAAGATCGGAGAACTCTTTTTGCAAATTCTCGTAATACGGATCCCAGTTGTCGTTAAGAAGTCCGTCCATAAGAAACGGCATTAAGATGTTTACGGTTGCCTCAAGGACAGCACCGTCCTCAAGTTCGTCACCATCACCGCCGTTATTGGCAAAGAGCTTTGAAAGTTTACTTAAAGGCTTATCATCTTTGTCATAAATAGTGTTGCCGTCACCTGAAATGGTAATGATAGGTATTTGGCTTTGGGTTTCATACATAACCACCAAACCGAATGCGGGCATTGTCATCATGAATATCATCACAAATGTGAGGATAACGCATAGTGTTTTTTTGAGCTTACTTTTCATCATATGTTCCTCCTAAATGAACATTTTTTCACAAACATAATTTTAATACTTCATAAATAAAAAGTCAATATTTTTAATCATTTGTTAATAATATCAGGATTTAGATGACAAAATTGATAAAATGTTTACTTTTTTGCTTTGAATTGTTAAAATTTTGAAGGGATTGTGGAGCGGAGCGACCGCCGAAGGGCGGTTGCGGAGCGTTACGGCGGCAGCTTGCGTACTCCCACTCGACCTTGGGCGAGTGGGAGTGCCAAGCTGCCGCCCCGCTGAAGAGAGTTGGGTGAGATGAAAACTTAAAGGTTGTAGAAACTGAAAGCCAAACCAATCCGAATATCAGATGCAATATCCAGCGTGCAAGTTTTTAATTTTTGCAGCCTTTCAGTCTTTCCTCATCGAACATTTCAGCATCGGGCGACGGCATCGGCACTCCCACTCGCCTGCGGCTCGGGGAGTACACGCTGCCGTCGCTTGCCGCCCCTCCGCCCCGGCACCCACCCGCTGACCCCCAATTTACCGAAAATATTTATAAATAACATATTGAAAAGTAACTTCGTTTGTGATATAGTTGATATATAATATTTGTCGGTCAGTACAGTCTGACATTTTGTGAAAAACGACGAATTACGCAGTCGTTCGGGGTACATAAAAACTAACTCCGAGAATCTGCGTTGTTTTCAGTAGGAGGTATTTATGGAAACAGCAATCAAACCGCAAAAGTACATCCAAACCAAAGAGTATATCATTTACTTAATGGCGATGTTCTTTTACACAAACATGACCGGTATGGTCAATGAGTACAGACGTGCATATCTTGTTGACAGCTTGCAGATAACGAACTCTCAGCTTTCTTTCTTCAACGTTTTTTGCAGTGTTGCAAGCTTTGCGGTTGCATTCTTCAGTGCAATGGTTCTTGACAACAAGAAAATCAAAAACGGCAACAAGTTCAAGCCTATAGGATTACTTGCGGCAGTCCCCTGCGGTGTAATAACGATCCTTATTTTCTGGACACCCGGTTTTGTTAAAGCAAACCCCGTTGTACTTATGATATGGCTTTGTATGCTCGCACTCATTCAGACTTTATGTACAAACTTCGGTAACTGCGTAAGCATGGTTGCTGTTGTTATGACACCTGACAGCAGAGAAAGAGAACAGCTCCTTTCGTTCAGAGGAATAGTTTCAGCTGTCGGTAACTCAGCTCCGCTCGTTATCGTTCTTGTTATTGCGGCTATCACAAAAGCCGTAAACGGAAACGAGGACAACACGCTTAACTACTTCATTTCGGCTATTATCTGCGGTGTTATGGCAACACTTACAATGCTCCTTGCCATGACTACGGTAAAAGAGAGAATAACTTATCATGAAGAAAAGAAGAATCCGCTCAAAGGCATAGCTCTTGTTCTTAAGAATCCCCATGCAAGACGTGTTCTGTACAGCGAATTTCTTAAAAACTTCAGAAAGATTGCCTCTTATATGCAGCCGTTCATAGCTGCCGCTATGCTCGGTTCATCAAGTAAAACCCTTCTTTTCGCACTTCCTATCGGTGTAGGAACAATGGTAGGCATGCTTATAGTCAACGCACTGTTGAAGAAGTTTACATCAAGAGTTATCTACATAGCGTCGGGTATTTACTCCGTTTGCATAAATGTTGTTGCATTCGCTGTCGGCTATCTTTACATAACAAAGGGTCAGCCGCTCGCACTCAACATAGTATTTATAATTTGTCTTTTCTGTACAGGTTTACAGTTCGGTGCATCGAACCTTCTGCCTCACATGTTCCAGGCTGATATTCTCGATGACCTTGAACTTACGACAGGCACAAGACTTGATGCGACACTTCCGTTCGTTATCAGCATCGGTTCACTTCTCTCCGGTCTTATAGCCGAAGGTGTTGTACCCTATGTTCTTTACGACAATGCGGAAACCGGTTGGAAGTCCATCATAGGCTATCAGCAAGGACTTCTTGACGGTACACAGCAAGAGATGAAAACGAAGATACTTCTCCTGTTCTTCTACACGGTCGTTCACGGCATAATGATGCTCCTTGCAGGACTTCCGTTCATCACATACAAACTTCACGGTGAAGAAAGAGAACGTGTACACAAAGCCGTTCTTGAAAAGAGAGAGTCACTGGAGCAGCAGGAAGCTTGATAAAATTTTGAATTTAATATTCGGTACACAAAATCCGTGCGATACGAAGGTGTCGCACGGATTTTCGGTTATAATCGAAAGGCAAAGAAGAAATAAAACTTTATCAAAGTCCGTTTTATCGGACAGTCTAAGGTGTATTATATTACTGTCGAAAGAAAAGCAAAAAGTTTAACATCGATGGCGGCAAGCATATTACTTTTGTTGTTTGTTGTTTTTATTGTTTTGTACTGATTTTGATTGTTATAACGCCCTTTTCCTTTGTTGTTTGTTGTGCTGCCATCGATTGACCCCCGAATCGTCTTAGGACGGTTCGGGGGTTTTGGGTGGGTGGGCGGGAACGGTGGTTGGTCGTGTACCGTCGGGTTTGCCGCAAGGCAAAGCTCGACGGTGCCGACCAACCACCGCAACAGGTTCGTTTTAAGTAAACAAACTCACTATACAACGAAATTGAATAAACAACAATTACGATTGAAAAGCAAGCTTGTACGGCACTCCTTGATATTTTTCTTTTAAACTTTCAAAAGTGTCCACATATTTTTGTATCTTTTCTTCATTGCCTTTTATTTTCAATGTAGGTTTACGCTTACCTACTATAATCGACTTCGGAACATCGACCGGATTATCACTTGATTCGCAAAGCATACAATCAATCTTCGCTTTTAGTGCATAACCCTCTAACAAAGGAAAGTTAGCAACGATCCAAGCAACTTGTTCGGTCGTAAACATATTGGTAGCAAAATCAAACGCTTTAAGTTTTGGCATATTCTCAAGAAATGATAAATTGTTATCGGCAATTGCTTGTCCTGTAAAAGATAATCGCTCAATTTGGGTATTTGTCAAATGCGTCAGAGTGTCAATGACCATCTTGCTCCAAACGGCATTACCGATTATAAATTCTTTCAAAGCGGGTGCAGTTTCAACACCTTTTACAGAAGTCAGCTTTGTGAAATCTTTGATACAAAGACCTGTCAGAGATTCGTTTTCTGTCATATTCCAAAGAGTTAATCCAGAAAGCCAACAGCAAAGAGGACTACGACGAAATAGCGGATGAGATCTTCA
>CAYWDD010000111.1:0-5704 GCA_964456935.1 uncultured Faecalibacterium sp.
GATGTGTCGGGGGTTAGTTTCTGCACAGTGGAAAGCTTTTAAAATGCAGAATGCAAAATGCAAAATTGTGGGGCAGGCTCGCTATCGCTCGCAGGTAAGATGTAAGAAGTAATAGGGAAGAAGTGTGGGCGGGACACCCGCACCTGAATATATCCGCTGTGAGTTTGTGATGACTTTTAGGTTGTAGACAGTAGCGACCCCTCAGACGAAACTTCGTTTCGCCAGCTCCCCTTTCAGGGGAGCCAAGACCTAGGCTCCTGCAAGAGGTTCAGCCGTGCAACAACTGTTCCACTGTGAGTAAAACTTAAAATTCTGCACATCTAACGTCTAACGTCTAAAGTCTAATATCTAATAAAGCAGCACTCACTCCAATCGGAATGAGTGCTGTTTTAATATATTTACTTCTGTTTGTTCTGTTGCTGTTGTTGAGCCTGCTGTTGTTGAGCCTGCTGTTGCTGTTGGGTTTGTTGCTGCTGATTCTGTTGTTGCTGGTTGCGGTTTTGCTGTTTTTGTTGTTTGTTCTCCATGATTCATCTTCCTTTCGGTATTTGATAGGATATAAACAAAATATCCGCTTTTATTGTTACCGAACGATTTCGAAATATTCGCACAACAAAAATATCCATGCTTTCGCATGGATATTTTTGAAAAATAAAGAAGAGAAAAATGAAAAAAACAAAAAATTGTAACGGTCAAATTTAGTTGGATTATCTCCACCAATATAATACCAAATGTTGCACTGTGATGTGTGAATAAAATGTGAACAATTCGTATTTTTGATGAAAAACACGTTGTTTTGGAGCATTTTTGACGTTTTTGTATACAAATTATCAGTCATGTTAAGAAAATTTTCCCTGTTTTCGACTTTTTCAACACGATTCATTGCCGAAATTTGCCCCTTAACTGTCTTTTTCGACACAAATTTCTGCCGAAAACAGCCGATGTCCGATTCTGTTAACAATTTAGATACGTTTTTGTGGGCAGACCTCGCTGTCGCTTGCAGGTAAAAGGTAAGAAGTAATAGGGAATAAGTTGTGGGCGGGACACCCGCTCCCGAATTTATCCGCTGTGAGCTTGTGCTGTTTTTTGGTTTTTCACCCGCCGTTTTAAATGCATGGCTATTGTGTCGGGGTTTGGGTTTGTTTACAGAGGTAAGTTGTAATAAAATCAAAAGTCAGTACTTCTCGTCGCCCCTGAAAGGGGGGAGATGTCACGGCTTTGCCGTGACAGAGGGGTTCTTTCCACTGTGCAACATTTTAAAATCCTTAAAATTAAGCCTCCCCTTGCTTTCAAGAGGAGGCTTAATCGTTTTTGTCTTAGTTGCCCTGCTGAAGAATGTTCTTCTGGATCCAATCAAGGATTCTGTTTGCATATGCAAAGAAATCCTGGAAAAGAAGTTCTAAAAAGTGTTCAAGTGTCATAATAATTTCCTCCTTTTGCTGCTTATGTTCGCTTTATTATTCTCTGTCAACTAACTGCTGTAAGAGTTTTATTGCCTCGGAAAGACCCAAGAACAGTACGGAAAGTGCAACACCTATAGCAATGCTGACTGTAAGGTAAACGAAACCGAGGTCTGTTGCCATCTGATAAAATACGATACCTGCGACAACACCTACTACGAGTACAACGATAGCAAAGATGTTAAGTATACGAGCCATCATGTTTTTATCCGTCTTTGCTACGGAGCTGTATTCTTTGTCAGCCTCTAAAATTGCCTCGTACTCCTCATCGGTCAAAATGAGAGGGATATCGTTCTTGTTTTTCTTTTTGCCGTCAAAACCCCAACGAGCGAGATTTTCATCTCTCTGCTTTTTAAGAGCGTTGTTCTTTTGAGCGTTTATCTGTCCGATTTTTCTTTCAACAGGTTCTATCATTATATTTCACTCCGTTTTGTTTGATTTCCGATAATACTACATTAAGGATATCACACTTTGGTAAAATAATCAAGAGTTACAAAAGAATTTACATTTTTGTTGCTTTTGTTATGCTTAAGAGATCAGCGGAGCGACCGCCGCAGGCGGTGGCGGAGCGTTACGGCGGAATAATGTGCGTTCGAACGAAGTGAGACAGCACAGCATTCCGCCCGATGCAGGGACCGGCGGAAGATGAAAACTTTGCAGTTGCACAAATTGAAAGTCAGAACATCTTGGCTCCCCTGTGCAAGGGGAGCTGTCACGGCAAAGCCGTGACTGAGGGGTTGAAAACTTTCCACTGTGTAGAAACCTCTCCGTCACGGCTATGCCGTGCCACCTCTCCTTTCAGGAGAGGCAAGAAGTTGTGCAGAAACATAAAGTCAGCACATCTAACATCTAAAATCTAACGTCTAACATCTAGATTAGGAGAGGCAAGACCTAATTTGAGCAGAAACTAAACTCTTGTCGCCCCTGAAAGGAAATTCCCCTACTAGGGGAAATGTCAGCCTACGGCTGACAAAAGGGTTCCGGTTTCCGGAGGAAAAGATGTCGTGCCTGTGGCACGACAGAGGGGTCAAGCTCTCTAACGCTCGCAAGTAATAAGAAAGAAGTTATTATATGTTTACATTCCCTAAAGCTACGCACCCAAACGGCGGGCAACACCCCAAAAGTCATCACAAACTCACAGCGATACAATCGGGAGCGGAGCGACCCCACAATTTTGCATTTTGCCCTTTGCATTTTGCATTTGCGAACGCAGTGAGCAGAAGTCTAAAATCTAAATTGACAATCTTCCACAACTACTATATAATCGTATAGACAGGAGGTATAAATATGGATATTACACAGCTTGATATTAAGACGGTCGAAAAACTTGCCCTTTTTTGGGAGATTTCGCAATGGGGTTATTACGGTCGTCGCTTGAATATAGGCAGTAACAAAAAACAGCGTCGTCAAATGATTAAAATGCTCGAAACATCACACGAGATAGACAACGATATCCTTGCATATTTCAAAACTTGCAGTGACGATGAATTTTTAAATACGATGAAGTCGGCAGGTGAGTATATCGAAAAAGCGGAAAAGGAGAAAAAACTCGCTTTCAGAGAGAAATTCAGCGAACTTTCCGAAGATGCCGCTGATTTGCTTTTCGACTTTTCGGCAGGACTTTACGACGAATGCATGACAAATTCCGATGGCGATTTGGTTTTCTATTTTCCGCATTGCTATTCTACGGGAACTGTCATGACGCTTAAAAATTCACACATATCTCCGTCTGATTTTTATTGGGATAAAGAAGAAATAACCGACTGCGTTCTTGAAAAGACAGAAGGCGGTTACGCTCTTAAATTATATTATGTACCCCACCGTTATGAGGATTTTGAAGAAGTGCCTGCCTCGGAAGATGAAAAAGAAGAATTAGCCGTTATCACTTTCACCGATGCTGAAACAAAATTCGACATTTTCAAGACTTACTTTGACGGCGATTCAGCGTGGGGATACCTTTCTAAAATATGTGCCTCACTCGTTGCATTATCGGAACGCAAGGAACTGACAAGCGAGGAAAAAGCCTGCCTGCCGATAGCGAAAGAATTGGCAGACCTTGTCGGACCTGTTTTTCGTGAGTTTAAAACCACCGAATATCCTATATTCAAAGCGAAAGCAGAGGCTATGGGGTACAAAAAAGCGGTGAAACTCATAGACAAAGCAGAGGCACAAACAAACGACAAAAACCGTGCATGGTGCGCAGGAAGGCTGCAGACGGAACTTCAACAGGCGAAATATGAGCCGCTTTGGCGAGCCGTTTACGCACCGTTTGAAAAGCTCCAAGAGGGGTACTCGGACTATCATGATTTATGTAAGATCCCCGACTCATTCGACAAATTCCGTTCGGCTATCCAAACCTACATGGAGGAAAGAGGATATTCAGGACAGTACCCGAACTTTTTCAAAGCCGAAACACTGTCGGGTGTACACGCCATCGGCGGTATCACAGGCAGTATTACCGTAGGCAAAGAAAATGCCGCATTTTACGTCACCTGCTGTGAATACGTTTGCGATAACGATATTTTGATATCATTCATCTGCGGTACACACATACTGAAAGGTGCAGAACAGGTGACTGATATTTTGTCCTGTGCGTTTCAGTCACCGAGAAGAACGTTATCAAGCGATATATTTCCCTTAGCTGACAACGATTTCACCGAAGAAGAAAAGTTGAGCAATCTTAAAAGAACGCTCAACGTTGCGATAAAAAAGACCGAACTGAAAAGGCTCAATAAGGGCGAAAAGCAGTTTGTAAGCAACGAGAAACGTCCGTCATTAGCTACATTCGTCTTGATGTCGATTTTCGGCTTGATATTCGTTGCGGTTCTGGTATTGCTGTTTTCGTTGATATGCGGTGCTATACTGCTGTTCAAGTATGATATGAACGAAGTCATATCGTCTTTGAAAGATATGCCGATTTTACAGGCAGGTATTGGCGGTTACATAGTATGGGAAGTCATAGCGCTGCTGTTGTCGGTATGGGGATAAAAAATGTAATAAAAAGCCGAAAGTTAGCACTCTTTATGTTAGAGTGCTAACTTTAACTATTTGTTAATCCAAATGACACCGAAAACACACAATTACAGGTTATACTGTAGACAATGAAAGAGAGAAGAAAGCGAGGGAACGCAAAGGGAACACCCGAACGCAACCGAACCCGCCCTTTCAGAAAATGAAAAATTCAAATTTAAAAGGCAAAAGCCTAAACGGAGGTAAGAATTATGTTTGGTTTAACACCCTATGAAAGAAGAAACAGCAACGTTGGTTATTACAACCCGTTCAAGGAGCTTGAAGAGTTCGAGAGAAGCTTTTTCTCACCGAGAACCTTTGAGGGATTCAAGACAGATATCAGAGATGAGGGTGACAAGTTCATGCTTGAGGCAGAACTTCCCGGATTCGACAAGAGCGATATCAACATTGACCTTTATGACGGAATGTTGACGATAACCGCAGAACACAGCGATTCAAACGACAAGAAAGACAAAGAAGGCAACTATATCAGACGTGAGCGTTCCTACGGTTCGTTCACAAGAAGTTTTGATGTGACTAACATTGACGAAACAGCCATATCAGCCGAGTTCAAGAACGGTGTTCTCGAACTGACGCTCCCGAAAAAGGAAGATAAAGAAGAATCGGTCAGAAAGATCGAAATCAACTAAATTATATTTTGTGCAATAGTTTAGAATACTTACCGCCCCCGAGCTTACGGTTCGGGGGCGGTGAGTGGTTTTGAACATAAAACAAAAAAGAACTGCAAGCTTGCCGAAAAAAGCAGCTTGCAGTCATCTTCATTAAGAAAATCAGTCCTCAACGGGAACTTCTTTTTTGATTCCGAAGAACGCACGAATGAAGCCGAAAATAACATTAACTACCGACAAAACATCTGTCGTTCTTACTCTTGAAAAAAGATCAAACATTCTTCACATCTCCTCATATCTGGTTTTCTTCTCTTTCAGTTTATCACTTTGGAATATAAATATGTTTAATAAATTGTTTATTAAGTAATAATAAACTAATTATAAATTGTTAATCGTTTGTTAAATTATCGACAATTGACTTTTATCGTTACGTTTTAATTCAACATTTTGCTTTTTCGGTGTTGATATCAATGAGGCAAATTGTTTCCTTTCTTTGAATAGACTGCTTGAATTGTTACAATTTTCAGTCGCATCTGAAAGCCGACCTTTTTTAGGCATAAAACATTCGAACACAATACGCCCAAAACGCAACATTTCACGCACCCT
>CAYWDD010000112.1:0-5632 GCA_964456935.1 uncultured Faecalibacterium sp.
GTACTTTTTTGTGGATGTTCTCACATTCTTCGCTTTGTTTAGTTTTTAGGGTACAAAATATCGACACCACCGATTTTCGGTGGTGTTTTTGTTTTCTGTTAAACGCACTCACGGGTGGGGTGCCGGGGCGGAGGGGCGGCAAGGTGCGAGTTTGCGCACTCCGAGCCGCAGGCGAGTGAGTGCCGAACTCGTGCCTGAAAACGCTGTCAATCAACAGGCAGCACACAGCGGATCAAATCGCATACCAATATAGGGTGAAAAGCCGAAATCAGCAGGTGTTCACTATCGAACGCATCAACTCAATACTGTGCAATATTGACTTCACCTTGTCGGTATGCCTAACCACGCAGATTGCAAAATATATGAAACTATGTGTACATCTGAAAGGAGAAAATATGTTTTTAAAAAGAAAAAAGAAATATGAACCGACCGAAGAGGAAAAACGATGGAATAAGCTGTGGGATATGTATGCCGATGGCGAGCTTGACGACATCAGTCACGAAATATATTGCCTTTGTGATTACGAAGGTGGTGTAAACGGCGAGGGTCACAGCGGATACTTCTCAAATAATGAGGATGATTTAGCCGATATAATAGGTACGCTGAGTAAGATTCTTCCGAAAAACCATTGCGACAACCTTATGAGTGCATATAAGTCTTACAATACTGATGACGAGGACGAAATATGCGACAAGGCAGACGATTTTTTCTATGACAACGAACAAGAAGTACTCGACATTTTGCATGAGTTTGTGAACGGATTGACGTTGTAAAATCATGCAAAACCCGTCATTCATTTGCTACACCCAGTCTTTCGTTTACTTAGATTGACATATTAACCCCTATATGCTAATATGTGAACAACTTATTAAAACGGAGGACAACTCATGGAAAACAAAGAAAAATCAAAAATCAAAATCTTACACAAACCTGCTAAAGGCAGAATGGGCGCACTTTTAGTTACGTTCGTCTGGATAGCACTCTGGAACATCATCTATCAGGCAGTCCACGGTTTATGGGCTGACAGCTCTATTCAAATCGTAAACTGGGCATTTTTTGCAACAGTCACACTTTTCTTTATGCAGGAAGAACTTACATATAAACAACGTTTTTGGCACACGCTTGTCGGCGGTGCGGTCGGCTTACTTTTCGCTGCCGCTATCGGGTACATATGCGTTGCGTTGATGGGAAAAGGTATGGCATATCTTCCTGCAGTCGCAATTCCGCTTGTAATTTCTATTGCAATGCTCATTCTTCTTAATCCGTACTTGCCGCTTTTCTTCAACAATGTCGGTTTCATCTACCTTATCATTGCGTTCGTTGAGGCTGATTATGTTGTAGCTAAACTTCCGAGCTATCTTTTGTCACTGCTCTTAGGCTCGCTGATTCTCAACCTCGGTTGCACTTTCCTTTTGAATGCGTACACCAAGGCTATGACTAAAAAAGCAATGGCTGCGGCAGGGAAAGAAACAGCAAAGAACTAATTTGAAATTTTATAACCCATAACAAAAAACCGAGGGCATCGAACCCTCGGTTTTTCAATTTCTGCGATAGATTTAGATAGTAGTTTTAGAGAGCCTAAGTATATCTAAGCTCTATTCCCTAACTTCGCCAACGTCTACCCATTCCTTGAAACCCGAATATTTTTCCATTTCGGGTATCGTCAGCTCTATAGCGCTGTTGCTGCTGCCGCAAGCCGGGAACACCGTTTCAAAGCGTTTAAGGCTCTCGTCTAAGTATACCGTAACACCGTCATTGACGGCAAACGGACATACACCGCCGACAGCGTGTCCTATGTAGCTTTCAACTTCGTCGTATGTGAGCATTTTAGCTTTTACATGGAATGTGTCCTTGTACTTGCGGTTGTTGATTTTTACATCGCCTGCCGCAATTATAAGTATAGGCTCATCGCCGATTTTAAACGACATTGACTTTGCAATTCTCGCTCCCTCAACACCGAGGGCTTGAGCGGCAAGGTCTACCGTTGCACTTGAAACGTCAAATTCCAATACACGGTCTGCCATGCCGAATTGCTTGAAATATTCCTTGACTTTTTCGATTGCCATACCGTTTCCTCCTATGGGGTACAAGTAAGTGTATGCTGTTTTCGAGTTGTCGGTTGCAGGGAACCCGCCTGCGAAGCAGGCGACGGCGTTTCAGCGTGTACCCCGTAGGGGTGCCGATGAAATGCCGCAAACCCGAAAGACGCATACACCTGCTGTTTAGTCGATTATGCGTTTGAGCATCTTGTCCAAGCCGTCATTTATGATATCCGTGTCGGCAAGTTCGATAGCACCCTTGTCGGCAAGTGCGGCTGTTTTCGGGTCGATAGGAAGTTTTGCAAGTACGGGAAGTCCGAATTGCTCGGCTGTTTCTTCAACCTTGCTTTCACCGAAGATATAATGCTGCTTTCCGCAGTCGGGACACTCGAAATAGCTCATATTTTCAACTATGCCGAGAATGGGTATATTCATAAGCTCTGCCATGTTGAGTGCTTTCTTGACTATCATTGAAACAAGATCCTGCGGTGTTGCGACAACGATAATTCCGTCAACAGGAAGGTTTTGGAATACCGTCAATGCAACATCGCCTGTTCCCGGAGGCATATCGACAAACATATAGTCAACATCGCCCCAAGCAACCTCTGTCCAAAACTGCTGGATAACACCGCTTATTACAGGACCTCTCCATACAACGGGAGAATCGTCCTTTTCAAGCAAAAGATTTATTGACATCGCTTTTATGCCGGTCGAAGTGACCTTGGGAAGAAGTCCCGTAGCGTCTGCCTCGGCTCTGCCCTTTATTCCGAACATTTTCGGGATTGACGGACCTGTTATGTCAGCATCTAAAACCGCTGTCTGCTTACCTCTCATCTGCATTGCCGTTGCGAACATGGCGGTGACGGAAGATTTACCTACGCCGCCCTTACCGCTGACAACAGCTATTACCTTTTTCACATCGCTGTATTCATTTTGTTTGAGTCGCATATCCTCATGTTCACAGCTTGAAGAACACTCGGAGCAATTGCCATTGCAATTTTCACTCATTTTCAGCACCTCTTTTTGATTTTTTTGTATTTCTTAATTTAATAAAGAACTCACTTAGTACGCCTGAACATTCTTCTTCCATAAATCCGCTTACGATTTCGGGCTTGTGGTTGAACGGAAGTTCAAACATATTCATCACAGAACCGCAGCACCCCGATTTTTTATCGAAAGCACCGAATACGACTCTGCGAAGTCTTGAATTTATTATCGCACCGCAGCACATCGGACACGGCTCAAGTGTGACGTACATTTCACATTCCCAAAGCCGCCAGCCTCCCAGCTTTTTGCAGGCATCGTCTATAGCCTCGATTTCTGCGTGATATAAAGCGTTTTTTCCTGTTTCACGTCGGTTTCTTCCTACACCGACTATTTCTCCGTGTCTTACGATTACCGCACCGACGGGAACTTCACCCTCATCGCTTGCCTGTTTTGCAAGAGTCAGTGCGTACCGCATAAAATCATGATCCGTCATATCTCAATATAGGGCAGTGTGTACCAACAAATGGCAATGAAAGCCAGTATCATCGGTATATTGATAAGGTACGCTTTCAGCTTTTGACCCTTTGAAATGAAAGTGCGTCTGCCGTGTGTTGATATGCCGCCTTTACGCAGGAAGAATAACGCAAGGCATACAAATCCGACAAACATTACGGCAGTGTACATAGTGTTTCCTACGGTGAGGAGCATATCTTCACCGTAATTTGCACTGATATATGTCAGTATTCCCGACACGGTATTGTTCAGCAAATGTATCAAAATTCCGACCCAAAGCGAGTCTGTCACTACCGTGAAATATCCTATAACAAGTCCTGCAAGAAAAGCAAACGGAGCTTGTACGAGATTGCAGTGGACAAGTCCGAAGATTATAGCCGCCATAGCTATCGCAAAGCCGTCACCGTATTTGCGAAGAGGCTGCATTATGACACCTCTGAAACTGATTTCTTCAATTACTGCGGCAACTATCGTCAGCCTTAAAAAGTATATCACAAGCTCAAAACCCGAATTCGGAAGTGTCATATCGGGAGATGTGAGCTTTAATCCGAGGCTTTCCAAAAACATTGTCAAGTACCCGGTGAGTGTGCTTGCGACAAGACAAAGCGTGACTCCCGCAGGAACAGACAGTACAGATAAAACAGTATCTTTCGGCTTGTTAAGCGGCAATATTTCGTATGCGGAGTTTTTCTTTTCGTAAAGTCCGCACAAAAGGAACGGTGTGCATATAGCGAAAATCGTTATAAACATTCCCACCGCTTGATTAAAGAGCATATCGGATTTATAAAGGTCAACAAGACCGAATAAACTTATCAGTGATGACAAAAGCTCCTGCATCAAGAGAAAACCGATAACACAGATACCGCCTAAAATGCCGTAACGTCTTATTTCGCTTTTTTCTCTGTCAGCCTCGGCTTTTGCAAGGTATTCGTAGTCATACATATCAGTCACCTACTTTGCGTATATCATGCCGATTATTTTGTTGACGATCCTTATGGGCAGTACCTTTGCAAGCGACACTAAAAACTTATATTGCAATCCTACAGTCGAAAGCGGTTTCGGATTTTTCGCAACCGCGAGCTTGAATATCTTCTTTGCTATTGCATCAGGGCTCATTCCGTTTTGTTCATCGTGTTCCATTGTCGATACACTTTTTTGAAGAACACCCGAGTAAAGCTCGTCACCGTCTGTGCTTTTCTCTCTTGCGGCTGTAAATCCTGTCTTAACATCTCCGGGCATCACCGCACAGACTTTTATCCCAAACGGAGCAAGTTCGTTCGCCATGGCTAAAGTCAGTGAGTTGACAGCCGATTTTGAGGCAGAATAGAAAGCCTGAAACGGAATCGAAAGGGGAGCGGCAAGCGAACTTACGTTGACTATCGTTCCTCCGTTTGCTCTCATGTGTTTGACCGCCTCGTTTGTGCAGATAACAGTGCCGAAGAAATTGACTTCGAATTGTTTCTTAGCCTGTCCAAGTTCGGTAAACTCTGCCGCACCGGATATTCCGAAACCGGCATTGTTGACTAAAACGTCTATTTTACCCGACTGTGTCATAACTTCATCAAAAGCTTTCTTCACACTGCTTTCGTCCGTCACATCGCAGGTTATATGCTTGATATTACCGTTGTCCTGACCGCTCCTGCTGAACTCGTAGACTTCAAAGCCGTTTTTCAAAAATTCGTTGCAAGCCGCAAGACCTATTCCACTGCTGCCGCCTGTAACAACAACTGTTTTCATTCTTCTCACCTCTGTCAAAATTATACATTACATTATATTGCATTTTTTATGTAAAAACAAGGGCGTTGAGATTATATTTGTATTAAATTAGAGATTAGTTCGCAGATTGCCCCTATTGAGGTCACTGCCGAGGGGCAGGTGGGGGCGGGCAACGCTGCCGAAGGCGGCTCACGCCGTCTTTTCCCTTTAGAAAAAGCCTGAAAAGGAATACTTTGGTAATAACTTACAAAAAACTGCACAAAAACTTGTGCAAAACAGCCTAAAACTTGTGCTTGTATCCAAAACTGAAAAACTTGTCGAAAATCTCTTGATTTTTATCGTAAGGTGGTATATACTTCATATTGTCAACGGAGGGA
>CAYWDD010000113.1:0-5631 GCA_964456935.1 uncultured Faecalibacterium sp.
TGGGCAAGCCCATCATAGAAAGCAAGGTCGGCATTATATCGACCGTATTGATAGGTGTTGCATTTCTCGTTTTCGGCAGTTTGTCGCCCCACTTAATGAGAAACGGCACTCTTATCGCCTCATCGTAGAAAATGTTTTTAGCTCTCCTGCCCTGCGCTCCGAACATTTCGCCGTGATCCGAAGTAAAGACAAAGATCGTATCGTCTTCAAGTCCTTCTTGCTTTATGAAATCAACAAGACGTGAGATATTTGCGTCAAGGTTTGCTACCATAGCGTAGTAAACACGCAGCCAGTCGTTTATCTTTTTCCTTTCACCGGGGAAAAATCTTGCCCACATATCGGCATGAGGGTCATTTTTAGTCTTAAAGTTCGGTGGTACGGGAAAGACTGTGTCTTTAAACAAGTCGTAATACTCGCCCGGAACGTTTTCCTTTGTCCATGGGTCGTGAGGTGTACCTATTGACAAAAACAGTGCAAACGGTCTTGAATCCGACTTGTGAGCCTTGATACGTTCTATGGCAAGATCGACTTGGCAGTCGGGTTCATACCCGTCGCAATAGATTTTTTCGGGTGTGTCAAGGTGGTAATAAGCTTTTGGGGCGTAGTATTCGTGATGAAAATTATATGCCGCAAAATATTCGTCAAAACCGAGGCGGTGTTCGCCTTTGGGTATGAATGAGTTTTTCACATCGTAGTGATTGTTAAACTGTGCGGCATACATATGCCATTTTCCTATGTAAGAAGTGGCATAGCCGTTTTCCGAAAGCACATGGGCAAAGGTTTTATGATTCGGATTTATGCGTATCTCGTTTATGACCATTCCCGTTCCGCCTGTGGTATACTTTCCCGTAAGAAGTGAGGCTCTGTACGGAGCGCAAACAGGGTGTCCCGAAAAAGCGTTTTCCATGTTGGTACAATCCTGTGAAAAATCGTCAAAAAACGGAGTGTGGGCATATTCATCACCGTTAAAGCCGACGCTTGAATAACGCAGCTGATCGGCAAAAACATATATCAAATTAGGCTTTTTATTCTCCATATCGCACCTCGTTAAACGATTTTTGTTTCGATATTTTCACGGCTTTTTGAAAGTTCACCGTGCATTATTTCCATTTTCTTTTTGTTAAGCGGATATATAATCGCAAGAATGAGCATTACAGCAAATATTATCACCGGCACTCCCGTAGCGACATTATACATTTTGCCAAGGACTTCTTCGCCCTGTGAAATGCCTGTTCCCGCTTTTGAGCTGTCGTATCCCACGAGGCTTACAAACCAAGGAGCAAGTGCTGCAAGAGCTTGACCGACCTTACGCATGAATGTGAAAATTGCGTAATTTGAGGCTTCCTCTCTTTTGCCTGTGACCCATTCCTGATGGTCGATTATGTCTGCCGCCATTGCCCAGACTTCCAATGTCAGGAATCCGACACCGACATTGACAAACACTGCAAGCAAAATAAAGAAAGCTACGTTATCTTTTCCTATTTTTAATATGTACGTCAAGAATGATGCAACAGTCGAAACGGCAAGTCCGACAACGCATATCTCTTTCTTTCCGAACCGTTTTATAAGTTTATTGATAAACGGCATCATAGCAACCATGGGGGCGTAAGAAGCTATCATATAAATTGTGTTTATCGAGCTTTTATTGAAATAGTCTTTGAAAAGATAGAGGTTTACCGTATTTGTGTACATTTGAACCGCCATCAGCAAGCAACCCAAAAGGCTCATTACAACAAACGCTCTGTCTTTAAGAAGGCTCTTTATAACGGCTGTGACTTTCGTTTTTTCGCTGTTTTCGGTGATTATTATTTTTTCATCTATGCACTTATATGAAAAAGTATAAATCAGACACATTGACACAGCTATTATGACCATTGCCCAAAACAGCCTTGTCGGATCCATTTGATTGCCGTTTTCTCCCGCAGTCATTACGAGTACAGGGAAAATAAAGGTCGGAAGATTGCCGATACCTGCGCCTATAGCACGGCAGAGAGAAAGCGTTGATCTCTCATCATCTCGTGTTGTCATAACGGACGCAAGCGAACCGTAAGGAACGAGCAGGACGGTATAGAGCATTCCGTATGCTATGTACCAGACTGTCACCCATGCGGTGTTAAAGGGTACGCTGTCACTGATTTTAGTGAAAACCAGCACAGCCGTCACGCAAAGAGGTATTCCGCCGTAAATGATAAAAGGCTTGTACTTGCCGTTTTTTGTCGGCTTTTTTCTTTGAACAAGAAAGCCCATAATCGGGTCATTGATGCCATCCCATATTCTTGCGATTATGAGTACCGCACTTATGACTGCACCTGATATCCCGAGTATATCCGTACAGTAAAGGCTGAGGTAAGAGCTCATAACGCAAAAGGCGAGGTTGTTTGAAAAATCAACCATAGTATAGCCGACGTAGTTTTTCGGGTTTAATTTTTTCTCCATAAATTCACCTACATATTTAAATTGTATAACCGGAAATTATTCCGAGTACTGCCGATATACATATTATCAAAATAGGGTGTACTTTCTTAAAAGCACATATCAAGGACACTGCAAAGATGAACAGTGAAACATAAAATGTGATGTTTGTTACTGCCGAAAGTGTAAAACCGCCTGTAAAAAAGACGGTCGCACCAACAGATACGACTGCCGCCGCTATAAGTCCTATTACAGCAGGTTTCAAGCCTGACATACAGCCCTTTATTACCTTGCTGTCCTTAAACTTTGCGAAAAATTTCGCAACGATAAGTATTATAATAAACGACGGTAAAACCACACCGACTGTTGCACAAAACGCACCCCAAAAGCCTGCTACCTGTGAGCCGACAAATGTTGCGGCATTGACGGCAAAAGGTCCGGGCGTGCTTTCACTTACGGCTATAAAATCAACTATAGTCTGAATGTCAAGCCAGCCTTTGTCTGTCACCTCCGACTGTACAAGAGGCAACATGGCATATCCGCCGCCGAAGGTGAAAGCACCGATTTTAAAGAATGTCAAAAACAGCTGTAGATATATCAATACTCGCACCTCCGAATCAAGACCTTGTACCGTTTTCTGTCATTTTCCGCTGTGCTATCCATGATGAAACAAATCCGACTGCTGCACAACAGACAATTACGACCAAAACGTTGACATCAAGGAAAGCCGTCAATACAAAAGCAAATATCATGATGATGTATGAAATCAGATTTTTCGGTGACTGTTTGTACATATTAAAAAGTGAATTTATCATCAACGCAAGAACGCAAGCTCTTACTCCTCTGAACGCATATTGCACGGCGGCTATATCGCTAAACTTTTGAATAGCGAAAGAAACCGCCAATATTATCACAAATGACGGCAAAACGACTCCGACAGTCGCAAAAAAAGCGCCCAAAAAGCCTGCTATACGATATCCTACAAAGGTCGATATATTGACGGCTATCGACCCCGGGGTTGACTCTGCGATCGCAACCATTTCCAAGACATCTTCGTCCGTGACCCAGTTTTTCTTACTGACCGTTTCCCTTTGTATCAGCGGAATCATCGCATATCCGCCGCCGAAAGTGAAAAGTCCTATTTTAAAGAACACACCGAAAAGGGCAAGTGAGTTTTTCAATTTTTCATTCATACCGTTCCTCCTCGGCAAGACTGATTTTAGTGCAAACATTTCTCATGAAAATAATATATCATAAGTGAAGTGAAAAAACAATGATTTTTATAAAAGATGAACGTCACATCTGAATTGCACCATCTCTTTCAGTGTAGTAGGCAGAGAGTTATGCCTAGCTGATTTCTGCTTTCAGGTGCGCCTTCGGCACACTCTCACTAACCGTTCGAGTGTACACGAAGTCACACCTTGCCGCCCCTCCGCCCCGGCACCCCACCCGCTCTCCGCCACAAGCCAACGCAAAAAAATCCCCTGCCGAAATTCGGCAGGGGTCTAAAATATTTACCAGTGTTTCACACCGCAGGAACAATACTTATTCATTCTAAACAGCTTACAGAAGAATCTGACTATCTTCCAGATAAACTGTACGAAACCGTTCTTGCTGTGGCAAAGGTGTTTGCAGTTGTTCGTTACATTTTGCAACGTTTCACCGCAGCTATCACACTTGCCGTCACCGTTTGCATCGCTGTGTCCGAGTTTTTCTACAACGCTGTCTTTATAACTGTCACCGCACTTTGAACAGGTGTGAGTTGTGTAACCCTGTTCTGTGCAGGTGGGAGCTGTTACTACGGAAACGTAGTTGTGACCGAGATTTGCGTATTCAACACCGCAAATGTCACACTGCTTATCGCAGTTTGCATCAATGTGGTTGCCGCTTATATCACAATCATATATTGCTGTAAGTGTGTAAATGCTGAAGTGATCGGTCGTGAACGTAATATACGAACCATTTCTTGTGCTGCTAAGTTCGGTCTGTGTTCCGTCCTCTTCGGTACGGTAAACCTTAATCGTTCTTGCATCTTGCATATCAGTCGGTATCGGCATTGAAATTGTTATCGTGCCGTCAACATCAATTTTGATTTCCTTTGCATCAACAAGTTTGAGATCGGAAGTCTGCTCTTTTCTGCCGGATTTACTTTTCAGCTTATATGAAAGCATATTGTCCGGACTTGCTCCGCAGTTCTCACAGAATATGTATGAGTACGCAGATTCATTGTCACCCGATGTTCCGGCACTTGTTGTCCACTTGTGTTCACACTTCTTATACTGAGCTGTGAATGTGAGGCTTTCAGCCGGCATTGTTGTCGGAACTTCCTTGTCCCAAGAGCTGAATTTTTCGCTCTGTGACTTATCATTGACCTTCGGAACACTAATCACGTCGCCGCAATGATATGTATCTGTGATGGTTTCACCGTCTGTTATCCATGTAACGGTGTACTCATCTTGTGTGAGTGTTGCATCTATCGTGTACTTTCCACCGTCGAAAGTGATTTCATCGGGAATATCCCAACCACTGAATGTGTAGCCGCCCTCAAGGTCGATTTCGGGCTGCTTAACTTCGTCGCCTGCATGGACTCGGAGCACATGATATGTGATGCCGTTAATGTTAAAGTATACGACGCCCTCTGCCTCTTCGACACTATCGCTCGGAGCTGCAAAGTTGTTCTCATATACGTCCTTTACACCGACGATAACACCTGCGTTATCGGTGTTAGTAACGTAGCTGTCTGATACGAGAGCTTTTTCATTGGCTGTAACTTTGAAGTTAAAGTCAATAACGAACTTAACATTATCGCCGTCCTTGACTTCCTTCGGGGTGATGTGCTGAATCTTAACTTCAGTCGTTCCGTCGGGATGTCTTGTTACGGTAACATCGTTATTCGATACACCAAGCTTTTCGATAGCATCAATTCTAAGCTGCTTTTCCTGTTCGGAAGTAAGTGTGAATGCCTTTGAAACGGTATCAACGAGTGTTACATCGTTGAAGTCTGTTTTAACAACGGTTGATTCTTCCGCTATCTTTTTAAAGTTATTTACGAGAGCGGCTGAGTCGTTACAATCGTAGTAAAGTGCGTTTCCGTCAGTGTCTTTTGAGGCAACGTCGTTAAGGAAACTTTTACCGTACTGTTTGCCATATACTAAGTAATTATTATATTTGTCTTTACTATCGTTACTCAAGGCAGACAGTAAGCCAACGCTATAAATA
>CAYWDD010000114.1:0-5631 GCA_964456935.1 uncultured Faecalibacterium sp.
ACCTCAACAAACGATATGGTTACAGTCTTGGCGAACGGTATGGCAGAGAACGAAAAAATTACATCTGAATCCCCCGAATTTGATGAATTTATGAAAGCTCTGAACACCGTTACCGTGTATTTGTGTAAGTGTATTGCAGGTGACGGTGAGGGTGCGACTAAGATGCTCGAATGCAGTGTAGACGGTGCTGAAACCCTCGAAACTGCAAAAACGGTAGCAAAGAGTGTTATCTGTTCTTCTTTAACAAAAGCCGCAATGTTCGGTGCAGATGCCAACTGGGGCAGAGTTTTATGTGCCATAGGATACAGCGGTGTTTCGGTAGACGTTAATAAAATCGACGTTTCTTTCAAATCCGATAAGGGAGAAATAGCTGTCTGTAAAAACGGAGCAGGCATCGAATTTTCTGAAGAAAAGGCAAAAGAAATATTACTCGAAAGTGAAATTGAGATTAAGATAAAACTTAATTCAGGTGAATATTCTTCAAAAGCTTGGGGTTGCGATCTTACATATGATTACGTCAAAATAAACGGTGACTACCGCACATAACGGAGGTGCGAAAATGAAAATTTCAAATGCCGAGAGAGCCAAAGTTTTAGTTCATGCTCTCCCCTACATTCAAGAATATTCGGGCAAAATCGTTGTTATAAAATACGGCGGTAATGCTATGATAAACGACGAACTCAAAGACAAGGTAATGCGTGACATAATATTACTCAGACTTATCGGAGTTAAAGTTGTGTTAGTACACGGCGGTGGTCCCGAAATCAGTGAAATGCTTGAAAAGACAGGAAAAGAAAGCAAGTTCATCAACGGACTTCGTGTAACCGATGAAGAAACGGTGGACATAGTTCAAATGGTTCTTGCGGGAAAAGTCAACAAAAGCCTTGTAAATCTCATAGAGAGTAAGGGCGGCCATGCAATAGGCCTTTCCGGTATGGACGGCGGTATGATAAAGGCAAAGGCGAAAAGTGAAGAACTCGGTTTTGTCGGTGAAATAACCTCCGTCAATGTAAAGCCGATACTTGATGTTATTGAAAAAGGATATATCCCCGTTATTTCGACTCTCGGCTGTGACGATAACGGTCAGACTTACAATATCAACGCAGATACCGTTGCCGCAAGAATATCCGGTGAACTCGGTGCTACAAGTCTTATAACCATGACCGATATCTGCGGAATACTTAAAGATAAAGACGACCCCGACACTTTGATTCCGAGAATCAAGGTAAGTGAACTTCCAAAGCTTATTAAATCGGGCATCATAAACGGCGGTATGATACCGAAAGCGGAATGTTGTATTGACGCTATAAAATACGGTGTAAAACGTGTGTTCATTATAGATGGTCGTATTCCCCACTCCATTTTGATAGAAATGCTTACAGATGAGGGTATAGGAACGATGTTTATTGACGAATAACGGAGGACTTACAATGGATATTATAAATTCAGATAAAACGTACATTGCAAATACTTATGCGAGATTTCCCGTTGTACTCGAAAGCGGAAACGGTTCTTTAGTTAAAGACGTTGACGGCAAGGAATACATCGACCTTTCGACGGGAATTGCCGTTAATGCTTTCGGTTTTGCAGATAGTGAATGGGCAAACGCAGTCATATCTCAGCTTACAAAGCTTCAGCACACTTCAAATCTGTACTATACAGAGCCTTGTGTTAAACTTGCAAAACTTCTTTGTGAAAAGACAGGAATGAAAAAGGTATTCTTCTCAAATTCAGGTGCGGAGGCTAATGAATGTGCCATAAAGACCGCAAGAAAGTATGCACAGGAAAAGAAAGGCAAAGAATACTACAACATCATCACATTAAAAAACAGTTTTCACGGCAGAACGGTAACTACTCTTGCCGCAACCGGTCAAGAGGTTTATCACAACGATTTTACTCCCCTTACGCAGGGATTTCTCTATACAGATGCAAATGATATAGATTCTCTTGAAAGCTTAGTTAAAAGCAATAAATGTGCCGCAATAATGATTGAAGTTATTCAAGGTGAGGGCGGTGTTTTGCCTCTTGATAAAGAGTTTGTTAAAGCTGCCGAAAGAATCGCAAACGAAAATGACTTGCTTTTGATATGCGACGAAGTACAGTGCGGTAACGGCAGAACAGGAAAGCTTTACGGCTATATGAACTTTGATGTGTCGCCTGATATCGTTTCGACAGCGAAAGGACTCGGCGGCGGACTTCCGATAGGTGCTACACTTCTTGGAGAAAAAGTCAAAGATGTACTTTCGGCAGGTTCGCACGGTTCGACTTTCGGCGGAAATCCGGTCTGCTGTGCAGGTGCGATAAGCATTATGGAAAGAATTGACGATAATCTCTTAGACGGAGTAAACGAACGCTCAAAGTACATAGTTGATACACTCTCGGGTTCTGACGGAATCGAAAGTGTAAGCGGAATGGGACTCATGCTCGGAGTTAAAACTTCAAAAGATGTAGGCGAAATTATTACTTATTGCAGAGAACACGGTGTACTTGTTATAAAGGCAAAGGATAAGCTCAGACTTCTCCCCGCTTTGAATATACCGATGCAACAGCTTGAAAAAGCGGTAAGTGTTATTAAAGATGCCTGTGCAGAATAAGGAGGAAAGCAAAATGAACTTAAAAGGTAAAGACTTTTTGAAACTTTTGGACTTTTCATCTGAAGAAATAGAATATCTTATCTCTTTAGCTGAAAAATTTAAATCAGATAAATACTCGGGTGTACCGCACAAGAAATGTGACGGAAAGAATGTCGCTCTCATATTTGAAAAGACCAGCACCAGAACAAGATGCAGCTTTGAAGTTGCCGCAAGAGATCTCGGTATGGGTTGCACTTACCTTGACCCATCGGGTTCGCAGATCGGCAAGAAAGAAAGCATTGCCGACACGGCTCGTGTACTTTCCGGAATGTTTGACGGAATCGAGTACCGTGGTTTCGATCAGGAAATCGTAGAGGAGCTTGCAAAATATGCCTCTGTTCCGGTATGGAACGGACTTACGAACGAGTTCCATCCGACACAGATATTAGCGGATTTTCTGACAATGAAAGAGCATTTCGGCTACTTAAAAGGTCTAAATTTCGTCTACATGGGTGACGCTCGATTCAACATGGGCAACTCACTTATGGTCGGCTGTGCTAAGATGGGAGTAAACTTTACCGCCTGCTCACCCAAGGAGTATTTTCCCTGTAAAGAGCTTATAGACGAATGTCAAAAGTTAGCCGAAAAATCGGGTGCAAAGCTTAATTTCATCGAGTCGCCTGACGAGGCTGTCAAGAACGCAAATGTCATTTATACTGATATTTGGGTTTCTATGGGTGAGCCTGTCGAAGTTTGGGAAGAACGTATAAACGCTCTTTCACCCTATCAAGTCAATAAGGAACTCATGGCTAAAGCGGACGAAAACGCTATATTCATGCACTGCTTACCGTCATATCACGACAAAAAGACAGCTGTCGGTAAAGAGATGTGTGAGAAATTCTCAAGAGATGCTATGGAAGTTACAGACGATGTTTTTGAAAGTCCGCAGTCTGTTGTTTTCAAAGAGGCGGAAAACCGTATGCACACGATCAAGGCTGTTATGGCTGCAACGCTTTGCGATGAAAAAGACTTGATTTAACCGGTGCTGAAAATGACATCTTCTACCTTTCGGTTTGGTTTTATATAATTGGCGAAGATGCCGCAAATCAGTTTGATTTGCGGCATCTTCGTCTTCTTTCATTTTTAATGAAATCTATTTGTCGGTTTTTAAGCGGCAAATACGGCACTCCACTCGCTCCTTCGTCGCTCGAGAGTACACGTCTTTGCCACTCCGCCCGCCCTGCGGGCGGGCTTTCCAAAAGAAAACGCACACTTACCGATTTTCATTGATAAGTGTGCGATAATTTTTTCATAATATGCTGTTATCTGCTGCCTGCTTTTAAATTGAACTGTGTTCTATCGCCAAGCTTTCTTTGATTCAGACGTTCTATTCTCGGCTCACCGTTACCGCTGACTGTATCTTCGGTGACAGTCAATTTGCTTATCGTCATGTCTGACGGAACATCATACATATACTTTATAAGCAAGCTTTCCATGACCGATCTAAGACCTCTTGCACCTGTATTGTTTTCGAGCGTTTTCTTTGCGATAGCTCTAAGCGCCGCCTCGTCAAAGTCAAGTTCAACACCGTCAAGTGAGAACAGATACTTATACTGCTTTATAAGTGCGTTTTTGGGCTTTGTCATGATGCTGACAAGTGCGTCCTCATCAAGAGGCTTAAGAGTTGCGATAACCGGCATACGTCCTGCAAGTTCGGGGATAATTCCGAATTTAACCAGGTCGTGATGCACTGTTTTTTGCAAAAGTTCGCTTGCCTCAAGCTCTTTTTTGCTCTTTATCTCCGCTCCGAAACCAAGACCCGATTTTCCCTGACGTTTCTCTATTATTTTTTCGATACCGTCAAATGCACCTGCACAAATGAAAAGAATATTTGTTGTGTCGATCTGTATAAACTCTTGCTGCGGATGTTTTCTGCCGCCTGTAGGAGGTACGTTTGAAACAGTGCCTTCAAGTATTTTCAGTAACGCTTGCTGAACACCTTCACCGCTGACATCTCGTGTGATAGACGAATTCTCGCTCTTTCTTGCTATCTTATCTATCTCATCGACATAGATAATACCTTTTTCGGCTCTTTCGATATCATAATCAGCCGCTTGAATCAGCCTTAACAGTATATTTTCAACGTCCTCACCGACATAGCCTGCCTCGGTGAGAGTTGTCGCATCGGCTATAGCAAACGGAACGTCCAATATACGGGCAAGTGTCTGAGCTAAAAGAGTTTTACCTACACCCGTGGGACCGAGCATGAGGATATTGCTCTTTGATATCTCCACACCGTCGGCTGAAGAAGTGAAAATTCTCTTATAGTGATTGTAAACAGCCACACTGAGGACTTTCTTTGCCTCGTCCTGACCGATGACGTATTCGTCGAGTTTTGCTTTTATCTCGTTCGGCTTCGGAAGTGTAGAGAAATCTCTCTCGCCTTTTTTCTTTCCGCCGTTCATTTCCGGTGATTCAAGCATTATCGAGCGGCAAAGCTCAATACATTCGTCACATATATAAACTCCCGGCCCTGCTATAAGCGTCTGAACCTGATCCTGCGTTTTATTACAGAAGGAACAGCGGACAGGCTTATCTCTGTTATCTGCCATAAATATGTCCTCTTAGTTTATCTTTTGTAAAGTATTTTGTCAACCAAGCCGTACTCCAAGGCTTCCTCGGCTGTCATAAAGTTATCTCTTTCTGTATCCTCGGCAATGATTTCAATCGGCTTTCCTGTGTTATCGGCAAGGATCTTGTTTAACTTTTCTTTTGTTCTGAGAATGTGGTCTGCTACTATCTTAATGTCGGTAGCCTGACCCTTTGCACCGCCTGACGGCTGATGGATCATGATTTCACTGTTCGGCAGAGCAAATCTCTTACCTTTTGCACCCGATGAAAGCAAGAATGCACCCATGCTTGCGGCAAGACCCATGCAGATAGTGGAAACATCACACTTGATATACTGCATTGTGTCGTAAATAGCCATACCTGCGGTAACGGAACCGCCGGGGCTGTTGATATAAAAACTGATATCCTTTTCGGAATCCTGACTTTC
>CAYWDD010000115.1:0-5626 GCA_964456935.1 uncultured Faecalibacterium sp.
CACAGACATCGGGCTATGAGATTCAATATTCGACTTCATCTAAGATGAAGAACGCAAAGACTGTTACGGTCAAGAAGAACAGCACAACATCAACGACCGTAAAGAACCTTAAGTCAGGAAAGAAATACTACGTCCGTGTACGAACATATAAGACAGTTAAGATCAACGGAAAGAGTGTAAAACTTTATTCGAGCTGGTCAAGCATCAAAAACATAAAAACAAAATAACACCCACCTTTAGCACACACTAAAGCGTACCAAAACAAAACAACCGCCTCGATTAGCCTCGGGGCGGTTGCTTTTATCTGAATTTTAACTTAATTTATTTAGCCTTGACAAACTCTATCAGCATCAATATCAGCTTGTAGCCGATAGGAACCAGCAGAGAGGGGAGCATATTCACCGTTTTTATTTGCTTTTTAGAGTTGTAAAGGAAATTTATGCCGATGCAGATAACCAGTGCGTACCCGACCATGCAGATGTTCGTCAAAAGCTCACCTGTCAAAACGTTTTGAAGTGACGAGGCAAGCAAGGTGATGCCGCCTTGATATATAAGCACGGGAATCGCAGAAAGCAAAACACCGTAGCCGAGCGAGGCGGCAAGGATTATCGAGGTGATGCCGTCGATAATACCCTTTGTGATGAGCGTACTGCTGTCGTGCATGAGTCCGTCGTTTATCGCACCGACTATCGCCATCGCACCGATGCAGTATATCATCGTAGCCGAGATGAAACCCGATGAAAAGTCGGTCATCTTGAACTTTTCTTCTATCTTTTTGCAACCGCTGTTGAGCCTGTCGTCAAGCTTTAATATTTCGCCTATAAACGTGCCCAAAAACAGTGAAACGACGAGAATAAGCTCTCCGCTGCTTGAAATTTTTCCGTCGTTTACACTAAGCATATTTGAAAGTATGCCGCAAAGACCGATGACCGATACCGCAACACCTGTCGCTTTGTGTATGGAGTATTCGATGTCCTTGCTGACGGCTTTTTTGAAAATAAGTCCTATCGCACCGCCTACGACAATAAGTATAACATTGATAATCGTTCCCATGAGTTAACCTTTCTTAAATCAGTTCCAACCTGCCGTTTTGCAGTTTTGCAAATGCTCTTTATACGTTTCGGCGTAGTAGTATTTGCTCGTGTCAGTCTTGTCCGTTACAAAGAACATATATTTCGTGTCCGCAGGCTCTAAAGCGGCGTTTATCGCCTCGATTCCGGGATTGCATATCGCACCTGCCGGCAGACCTTTGCACTTATATGTGTTGTAATATTCGTTGTACCTGTCAGTGTCACCTGTGATATACGGAATGACGTAATTTTTCAGATAGTTTATCGTAACGTCACATTCAAGCTTGTTGTAGCTGTCGTTCAGCCTGTTATGAATGACGGACGATACTTTGTTCATCTCCGATTTGATACCTGCCTCTTTTTGAATGACCGAGGCTATCGTGATTATCTCATCTATCGTGTACCCCAGCTTTTCAGCTTTTGTGTACATTTCATCTGTGAGTTTGCGGTCTGTGTTTTTTAGGAATCTGCCGATGGCTTTCGAGGCACTTTCACCCAGATAAAACTCGTAAGTATCGGGGAAGACGTAGCCTTCAAGAGCGAATGCCCGTTTATCCGTGTTCTTTATGTACGAAATAAACTTGTAGTCAAGCTCTGAAATATTGTTCGCCGCCGCCAAGAAATCTTCTTTTGAACAGACACCGTTTTCTTCCAAAAGCTCGGCTATTTGCGATACGGTGTACCCCTCGGGAAATGTGACGGTCACAGTGTTTTTGACGGTCTGCGAGGTGGTGCTTGATTCTGTATTGTCTGTGACGTTCGACTTACAGCCGGAAAAAGCAAAAATCATCGCAACGCACAGTAAAAATGTTATCAGTCTTTTCATTTTGTCCTCCGTTTTTTGTACATTAAAATTTTTAGACACTTCGCTTGTACCGAATAATATTATCACATTAAAGCGAAAAATAGAAGAGAAAAGTACGAAAAAAATTAAAAATTGCCCGATTTCATCAAAAAAATGCCCCGATAGCAAAGAGTTTTGCAAAAAGACTTGAAATATCATGCAAAATGGTATAAAATATCACAGTAGATTTTTTAAAATCGGAGGAATAATATTTATGATTAGTGCAGGCGATTTCAGAAACGGTGTAACGTTTGAAGAAGAAGGCAACGTTCTTCAGGTTGTCGAATTTCAGCACGTTAAGCCGGGCAAAGGTGCGGCATTTGTAAGAACAAAGACAAAGAACGTTATTACCGGTGCTGTAGTTGAAAAGAGCTACAACCCCACAGCAAAGTTCCCGACAGCTTTCATTGAGAGAAAGGATATGGAATATTCCTACAATGACGGCGATCTTTATTACTTCATGGATTCGGAAACATACGAACTCGTTCCTATCAACGCTTCGGATCTTCCCGACAACTTCAAGTTTGTTAAGGAGAACATGGTCTGCAAGATCCTTTCCTATAAGGGCAAGGTTTTCGGCGTTGAACCGCCCAACTTTGTTGAGCTTCAGGTAACAAAGACCGATCCGGGCTTCAAGGGTGACACAGCTACAAATACTACAAAACCGGCAACGCTTGAAACAGGTGCAGAGGTTAAAGTACCTCTCTTCATTGATGAGGGCGAAATGATCCAGATCGACACAAGAACAGGCGAATATCTCGGCAGAGCATAATTTGACTGCCGAATAAAACTTAAGAAAGGGTGAAAGAAATGTCATATATTTCAGAAAAAGTTGCTTATTTAAGAGGACTTATGGAAGGCATGGGTCTTGACGAGAATGACAACAACACAAAGCTTTTCGACGCTGTTATAGACGCACTTGACGATATAGCAACCGAGCTTTGCGATATGGAAGAAACACAGGAGGATCTTGAAAGCTACATCGAAGAAGTAGACGAGGCTCTCGGTGATCTCGAAGAATGTGTTTACGACGATTGTGATTGTGATTGCGACTGCGATTGCTGTGATGATGACGACGATGATTGCATCGAGGTAACTTGCCCCGCTTGCGGCGAAGAAATCGTTATCGATATCGACGCTATCGACGAGAACGGTCAGGTTGATTGTCCGGCTTGCGGCGAAACTCTCGAATTTGAAATCGACGAGTGCGGTTGCGACTGTGATGATTGCGAGGACTAATATCTAAGAAACACTGTGCCGTGTGGACGAGATCCACACGGCATTTTTTGTTTTGGAATGTTTTATGCCTAACAAAAAGGCAAGCACTATAACCCAGCACTACCCTTTCTGTATTCATGCGGTGTCACTTTGTATGCTTTCTTGAAAGTTTCGGCAAAGTAGCTTGACCCGTTGAACCCGACTATTCCCGATATCTCGGTTACGCTGAGGTCAGTGTTCAGCAGTAGCTTTGTGCTTTGATTGAGTCGGCATTGCCTTATAAAATCGTTGGGTGTTGTGTTAAGATATCGTCTGAACAGCCTGCAACACTTGCTTTCACCGACTCCGCCTGATGCGGCAACGTCTTTAAGTGAGATTTTTTCGCTGTAATTTGTATTGATAAATTTGACCATGTTTTTGACAGTGTTCAAATTAGAATCTATCGGCTTTTTGCTTTGAGAGAGGGAAACGTTGTCGAAAATTAAACTCCAAATGTACCCGAAAGCTGACTGTATCTTTAAAGGTGCGGTCTTTTCTTTTTGGATTTCTTCTATATACACAATGGCATTGTATATGTCTTTGAACTTCGGTATATCTTGTGAAAGTTTGATATAAGCAAGACGGTCGTCACTGATTATCGGGAAAACAAATTTCTCTTCATAGGCTGCATTAACGCAAAGTAACATCGGGTGCAAAAGCAGGCATATGAACTCACATTCCAACCTGCTGTCGGAAAATCCGAAATGCATCTGCCTTGAATTGATTGCGATGCCCTCACCCTCGTACAGCTTTATGATTTCACCATTGACGTTATAGTTCATCTCACCTTTCAGCACGGCTATAAGTTCGATGTCGTCATGCCAGTGACTCGGAAAGCGATAGTCGGGGCAGTGTGAGAGCAGACCTTTGCTGACATATATCGGAAATTCATCAAAACTGTAGTTGACTTCCTCGGAATTATCCGCTCTGAACGATTTTATGTTATCCATGTTACTCCTCGTGCAAGATTGTTATATTTTTTGACAGTATTGTTATAGAATCTGCCGACAAATTGCAATATAATTATAATTGAAACAAAGTACGGTGTCAAGATGTGTAGAGGCTTGCGGTACTCGGGTGGGGTGCCGGGGCGAAGGGGCGGCAGGTGTGGCTTTGCACACCCCGAGCCGTCAGGCGAGTGGGTGTCAAAGCCGCACCTAAAGGGCTTTTCGACGACCCTGCAATGAGTCCAAAGCCAAATAACCGTGCCTAACCGAAAACGCTAAACAGCGAAAGGAGTAAAAATGAATATCAGAAAATATGTTGATGCGGATAAGTCGGAGCTGAGATATATATGCAAAGAAACAGCATTTGAAAGCTATAAAAAAGATCCGAAAAAGCTTGAAACCGTTCCGATAATGTTCAATGATTATTTTACGGAACAAGAGCCTGATAACATCTTTGTTTTAGCTGATGATAACGATAAAGCCGTCGGATATATAATATGTTCTTCTGACTATGAGAAATTTAAACGGCTTATGAAAACGGAATATAAGGCGAGAGTTAAAAATATACGCCCACAGGAAAGCGTATTTATAAACGTGTTTATGTCATTTTTAGGTCAGATAAAAGAAAGACCTGTCCACTTTCACATAGATATCTTGCCCGAATATCAAAGGCAGGGTTGGGGTACAAAGCTGATAGATGCTTTGTGTGAACATCTGAAATCTAACGGAATAGATCACTTGTCCGTTTGCAGTGTTGACCCGAAATCACCCGGCTATAAAATGTACACAAAATATGGCTTTAAAGAGTATAAAAAACATCTCGGCGGCTCTGCTTCGCTGACAAAAGATTTATAAAGGAGAATCATCATGGCAAAACTTACTTACAAAGAAAATGAGGCTTTGAAAGCCGACGGAAAACTTTTCGGTGATACCGTTCTCGGACTTGCAAAGGCTATCAGCACGAAAACCCTTGTTGACATTTTCAACAATTCGTGGTCAATAAACCTCCCCAAGAGAGTGGCACTTGAAAAGATGATATTCGGCTCTTTCGGTGCTTCATGGCTTGAGCCCCCCGTTCACGTCTGTGTCGGAAAGAATGTCAGCATAGGAAACGGCTGTTACATTAACTTTAATTCGATTTTTGTCGATGATTGGAAGATAACGGTTGAAGATAATGTTATGTTCGGTCCGAACGTAACCATAATAACCACAGGACACCCAGTACACCCCGAACTTCGCCCTCATGGTGAAATGTATTGCGCACCGGTCACGATAAAGAAAGGCGCATGGCTTTGCAGCAACGTTACCGTCCTTCCGGGAGTGACAATAGGCGAAAATGCAGTCATAGGTGCAGGTTCGGTTGTCACGAAGGATATCCCTGCTAACACAATTGCCATGGGCGTACCGTGTAAAGTTGTCAGAGAGATAAACGACAACGACAAGATATACTATTACAAGGACAGAAAAGTCGAACCGAACGACATAATATTCAGATAAGCGGCTCTTTT
>CAYWDD010000116.1:0-5621 GCA_964456935.1 uncultured Faecalibacterium sp.
GTGTTGCTTTGCTTTGTGATGTTATTTTCACTGAGTATGCCCGCTCTTGCAAGTGACAGCAATACCGAACAAACAGAGTTTTCACAGGAATACGTTGAAAAGATGGAGAAGAAAGCCAAGACCATAAGCGGGCTTTTGCAGTTTCTTGTAAACGATGTACTGCTGAAAATAGTCAGCACCGTTATTCCGAACCTGTCGTTTGTGCAGGCGGATAGCGACCTTGACACCTACGGTACGTTCTATAAAGGCAGCGATACGTTTATAGACACCGATGTGCAAAATAGCGTCTGGAAAGTCGGTTACGGCTCAAAGTCGATCTTACCCGGCGACTTCGGAACATGGTTTAAGTACGCACGAGGCAGTTATGCACCGTGGGGATATTCGACAAAGACATATGTTGACGATGACGGAAACAGTGAGGATCTCAAAGTCAGAACCGTTATCCTTGATGATAACACAGGCAGAGGCTCTGCCGTATTCTGTTCTGTTGACTGCATAGGACTTTCAAACACAGACGTAATGAAAATAAGAGAAGCTGTTGACTCGTACGCAAAGGAAAAGAACATAATCGCAGTCAATGTTTCTTCAATACATACCCACATGGGAATCGACTCGCAGGGCGTATGGAACGCTCCGCTTACGACTTCTTTAAACAACGCTTTGTCACTTACAGGTCTTACGACCGTTAAATCGGGTGTAAACGAGGACTATCTCAACACGATAATCAAAAGCACAAAGCAGAGCATAGAAGAGGCGTATAACGATATGAAGGACGGCACTCTCGAATATGCAAGAATATCCGTTGCCGACTATATTCACGGAAGAACCGCTCCCTATGCTTATGATACCGATATGTACAGACTTATGTTCACACCGTCTGACGGTTCAAGAGGAACAGTCCTTGCATCATTCGGTGCTCACCCCGAGGCAACAAGCTATGACAATGAGATGAATACAGACCTTTCGGCTGATTTCGTCTATTACATGGAAAAGCTTATAAATAAGACGAATAACAACTTTATTTACATTCAGGGCAACGTAGGTGTAAATTCCTGCCTTCTCGGAAATTCAAATGACGGACTTGATGGCTTAAGTCAACATGACAAGGTTATAAGATACGGCTATGAAATGGCTTATATCTGCCTTGGTATGACTGAGGACGAAAACGGTCGTAAAGAGCTTAACGATTCAACAGGGGATTTGCTCGGAGTAAATAAGTATCAAGACGATGAAAACTACACCGTATGGTATGACGGACTTGAAACCGTGGAATCAAAGCAGCTTGAAGCGGCTATGAACATCAGAATGAAACAGGTCAAGTTTGACGTCGAAAACTCGACAGCTCAAATTCTCATAAAGCTCGGACTTGCAAGTAATAACCTCATGTTTAACGAAAAGACAAGAAAGTACTACACGATAAGTGAAGTAGGTTATATGGAACTCGGTTCATCTGTAAAAATACTCATGTCACCGGGCGAAACCTACAGCGAAATACTTGTCGGCGGTTACGGAATAAAGGATTTCGATTATCCGTCACTTCGTGAGTTGTTCGGAGAAGACGTTATCCTCTTTGATCTTATGAATGATGCGGCAGGATATATCTGTCCCGATAACACATATTCTGTTGTCGGATATAAATATGACCCTGCCACAGGCGAACTTAAGGACGATTCATGGTGTCTGACCGTTTCGATGGGCAAAAATACTGCCTCAACGATGGTTAAAGCGTATATTGACCTTGTCGAAAGCGTCAGATAAGCGGATTTAATTTTAAATAACAGCAGGACGACAGTTTCTGCCAACGGCGTCATCGACATCTCTGCGGCTTCGCCGCAGAGATGCACGCTGCCACCGTTCCGCCCGCCCTGCGGGCGGGCGGATTCACCCCAATCGCAAAACAATAAAGAACGGAGTAAACAATGGTCAATAAAAGTGTTGAAAAAATATTACCCTTGGTTCAAAAACCTGCAAGATATACAGGCGGAGAACTCAACAGCGTTATAAAGGACAAAAACAGCGTTGATTTAAGATACGCTTTTTGCTTTCCCGACAGCTACGAAATAGGAATGTCACACCTTGGAATGAAGATACTTTATTCTATCGCAAACGAGCGTAACGACTGCTGGTGCGAGAGAGTTTTCGCACCGTGGGTCGATATGGAAGAACAAATGCGAAAGCATAATATCCCTCTGTACGGACTTGAAAGCGGTGACAGTATAAAGGACTTTGATATTCTCGGCTTTACTTTACAGTATGAGCTTAGTTATACCAACGTTTTAAATATGCTTGACCTTGCCGGAATACCCGTAAGAAGTGAGGACAGACATTCACTCACACCGATAATATTCGCAGGAGGTCCTTGTGCTTGTAATCCCGAACCTATGGCTGATTTTATCGACCTTTTTGTATTAGGAGAGGGAGAGGAGCTTAATAACGAAGTCCTCGATCTGCTTAAAGAGTGCAAGAAAAACGGAGAAAGCAAGCAGGAGTTTCTCGAAAAAGCAAGTCATATAGGCGGAGTATATGTTCCGTCACTTTACGATGTAACATATAAAGCCGACGGCACTATAGAATCCGTAAAACCTAAGGGTACAGCACCCGAAAAGGTAACAAAGAGAATAATCTCGGATCTTGACAGCGTTTACTATCCGAAATCATTTGTCGTTCCGTTCATTGACGTTGTACATGACAGAGTAGTGCATGAAATTTTAAGAGGCTGTATACGAGGCTGTAGATTCTGTCAGGCAGGATTTATATACAGACCGATAAGACAGAAAAAGCCCGACACTATAAACTGTCAGACAAGATCGCTTTGCGATGTGACGGGATATGACGAAGTTTCACTTTCTTCACTGAGTACAAGCGACTACACATATTTATCACAGCTGCTTGACAAAATGCTTTCATGGACAGTCGATGAGAGCGTAAACATAGCTTTGCCGTCATTGAGAGTCGATAACTTCTCCGATGAGCTTATGGAAAAGCTTAAAAAGGTCAGAAAGAGCGGACTTACGTTTGCACCCGAGGCAGGTACACAAAGACTTCGTGATGCAATAAACAAAAACGTCACAGAGGAAGAAGTTCTGCGTACATCGAGAATGTCGTTTGAGGGCGGCTGGACTGCGGTCAAGCTTTACTTTATGCTCGGACTTCCCACGGAAACTTTTGATGACGTAGCCGGAATACCTGCACTTGCGCAAAAGGTTGTTGACGAATTTTACCGTACACCGAACAGAGCAAAAGGCAGGGGAGTAAACGTAAATATAAGCGTTTCTTCATTCGTACCCAAACCGTTTACACCGTTCCAGTGGGATCCTCAGGACACAATGGAACAGCTTATAGAAAAGCAAAACTATCTTCTTAAATGCGTTACATCAAAGAAAATAGGTGTCAGCTATCACCACGTCAACACAAGCTTTCTTGAAGGTGTGTTTGCAAGAGGGGACAGGCGGCTTGGAAAAGTCATCGAGGAGGCTTGGAAAAACGGCTGTAAGTTTGACGGCTGGGACGATCAGTTCCTCTTTGATACTTGGCTTGAGGCTTTCGATACCTGCGATGTCGATCCTGCGTTTTATGCAAACAGACGTCGTGAATACGATGAAGTCTTGCCTTGGGATCACCTTGACTACGGTATAAGAAAACAGTTTCTTATTGATGAGAGCGAAAAGGCAAGAAGAAGTGAAACCACACCGCATTGCCGCATAAAATGTGCCGGTTGCGGATCGAACAAACTCAACGGAGGTAAATGCGATGCGTTGTGTAAGGATATGGTTTGATAAGCTCGAAGATGTAAAATACATATCTCATCTTGACCTTATGCGTTGCTTTACAAGAGCTATGCGACGTGCGAAAATACCTCTTTGGTACACCGAGGGCTTTAATCCTCATCCGTATATGCAGTTTGCCCTGCCGCTTTCTCTCGGTATGCAGAGTGTGTGCGAAAGTGTTGATATCAGGATAGAGGGCGATATAAGTGACGAAGATATTCTCGAAAGACTGAAGGCGACTATGCCGACAGGAATAAACATAAAAGGTATAACCCGGCCGATTCACGATCCGAAAAAGATAACCTACGGTGACTTTTCACTTGTTTTCAGCGGTGCAGATGACTGCGACAGACTTGAAAAGCTGATAAAAGACAGCCTTGATGCACAAAGCTTTATTGTCGAAAAGCTCGGCAAAAAGGGCAGACAAAAGGTTATGAAACAGATAGACCTTAAAGAGCATATCAAGAAGTTCGAAGTCATGCGTAACGGCGAGGAAGTTATATGCAGACTCGTTTTACCTGCCGGAAGTACGGTAAATATAAATCCGTCACTGTTTTCGGACAAAATCGCACAGCTGTACGGTGAAATGCTCAATATCGACATAATGAGAAACAAGCTTTTGCTTGAAAATATGAAAGAGTTTGAATAATCTATAAAACTTTAAATCAGCTATTGACTAAAGGCTTTAGCTGATATATAATAAAGCGTAATTAAATATTCCTTATTAAGAGTAGCTGAGGGAACAGGCCCTTTGAAGCTCGGCAACCTGCATAATATTTTGCAAGGTGCTAAGTCCTGCGGTATGACCGAAAGATAAGGTGTCATAGTGGCATTGGTATGCGGTCGGACCACGACCGCATATTTTTATTGCACTCTTTAAAAAGGAAAAAAGAAAGGAAGTATATAAATGGCAAAAAGACTTTTTACATCTGAATCGGTAACGGAAGGACATCCCGATAAAATCTGCGATCAAATCTCGGACGCAGTTTTAGATGAATTTTTAGCTCACGACCCACAGGCAAGAGTTGCTTGTGAAACAGCCGCAACAACAGGAATGATACTCGTAATGGGTGAGATCAGCTCAACTCATAAAGCCGACATAGCTAAAATAGCTCGTGACGTTGTATGTGAGATAGGCTACGATGACGGAGCTAAAGGCTTTGACGGAAACGAGTGCAACGTACTTGTTGCTCTTGATAAGCAGTCGGGCGATATCGCAATGGGTGTTGATAAGTCGTTTGAACTTAAGGAAGGCAAAGAGGACGCTTACAATCTCAACGGTGCAGGCGATCAGGGCATGATGTTCGGTTATGCTTGTGACGAAACACCGGAGCTTATGCCCTTACCCATCTCACTTGCACATAAACTTGCAAAGCAGTTGACAAAGGTAAGAAAAGACGGAACTCTCGACTACCTCAGAGCAGACGGCAAGACACAGGTAACTATAGAATATGACGACGATAAGCCTGTTAAAGTTGAAACAGTCGTTGTTTCCTCACAGCACAGTGCCGATGTACCTCTTGAAAAGATAAGAGAAGATATCGTAAAATATGTAATTGATCCGATAGTTCCGAAAGATCTCATTTGCGACGATACAAAGATATATGTAAATCCCACCGGAAGATTCGTCACAGGCGGCCCTCACGGTGACAGCGGACTTACGGGAAGAAAGATAATCGTTGACACATACGGCGGATATTCACGTCACGGCGGCGGTGCTTTCAGCGGCAAAGACCCGACAAAAGTTGACCGCAGTGCGGCATATGCGGCAAGATATGTTGCAAAGAACGTCGTAGCGGCAGGGCTTGCTAAAAAGTGCGAGGTTCAGCTTGCATACGCTATATGGGTCGCAAA
>CAYWDD010000117.1:0-5578 GCA_964456935.1 uncultured Faecalibacterium sp.
TTCCATGTCAGCGGATCTACTCTTCCGGTTTGCGGAAGATCGGCTTGCGACTGTATTGCCCTTACTGCCGCCGCTGTTCTTTGACCGTAGATCCCGTCAACAGTGACCGACGGGATTGCGTTATCTTTTTCTGATATCGCATTGATATACTCTTGAATACGTCTGACAACGTCACCTGTACTTCCGACAGTCAAAACAAGTCCCGGTGCAGGCAGAGTTGAAATTACGTCGTACTGAGTTTGAATTTCTCTCTCAAGTCCCTCGTACAAATTTATCAAAGCATTCCATGTGTTTACACCGACTATTCCGTCAGCAGGTAAACCTACATATTCTTGGAAAGCTCTGACTGCATTTTGCGTCTGCTGACCGTAGACACCGTCAAGTTCGACATAAGGTATTGACGGAATAAAGTAGTTGAGAAGTCGCAAATAAAATTGCAGCACCCTGACACCTGTTCCGCTTGAGCCGAGGCTGAGTGTTGACGGAAAACGCCTCATTGCCTCGGAAATAGTTATCCCCTCGCTGAAAAGCTCGTTTGTACGTTTAACGGCATTATATATCCTTATCAGCTGATACCATGTTGCTTTTCCGACTATGCCGTCGGGTACGAGATCGAATATTTGCTGAAAAACTCTGACCGAATTTCGTGTGTCAGCCTCGAATACTCCGTTCACATCGGGTATTTTCGGTATGAGCGGATAATTTCTTGATATTCTGTTAAGCTCCATCTGTACGATCCTTACGTTTTCACCGACAGAACCGACCTGCAAAGGTGAGCCGGGATAAGATTCGACATTGCCCCCGACCCTCGCCTGCTCTATGTTTATATCGTCACCGTAATAGTAGCTTAATATCTCATAGGGTGTGTATCCCCTGTTTGCAAGCTCGACTGTTCCCCACTGCGAAAGTCCTGCACAAGTGACGTTTATTCCGTCGCAATACTGCGTAAAGTATGGGTTCACTGTTCCCTGCTTTACAACATAAGAGTTGAAGATATTGTCAACTATTTCGGAAATGTTCGCAAAATAATCTCTGCCGAAAACGAAAGATTGGTCGAACTGTGTTGAATTTGTTATATCAAAGTCATAACCTCGTGACGGATAAAACTCCGTAAAAATTCGGTTTAAAGCGATTGATATTTGAGCGTATATGTTGGCTCTGAGTGCGTTTTCGGGCCAAGTCGGATATATTTCGCTTGATGCGACATTTTTTATATAATCCACGAACGGCACTGTAACGTTCGGTGCGTTTTCATCGGGTCTGCCGAGATGAACGGTTATGTTTTCGGGTACAACAACTCTGTCAGGCATTTGTGTTCCCCCTTAAATCATCGGGTTCGCTTTCGACAATGATCTCTTCGTTTTCTTCGTTACCCACCGTCATACGAACGTCTTGGATAGATTCAACACCATCAAAAATCGGCACATTTTCAAATATCTCCGTATTAAATCTCGGGTGCGTGACAATTATCTTGTACCCTGCGTAGCCTTTTTCATAATTCGGACTCTCGCTTATGCTTTTATTTGGAGCAGGAAGTTCGTTCACATCGAAAATTCCGCTTTGATCGGTGTACCCCTCACCGACTTCTTTGCCGTCATCGTCAAACACTCTGACAAATGCCGTTTCTATAGGAAAAGCTATGTTTCCGCTGAAAACACGAACTCTCAAATTTCCGAAACTTTCGTCCGAGGTATCAACAGGTTTTCTGCTGTCGATAACGTTTTGTCCGACCGCTGTAACCGAGCTTTCATCGGCTGTCGGAACATTTTCGGACACCGATACAGACTCTTCATAAGGGAAATAGGATCTTTTCATCATTTTCAGCATATCGTTTTTATACTGTTCGATAAGTTCATTTGCGTTTTGCATATTTCACCGCCTCACTTTCAGATTCAGTATATGCATTGCGAAAGTGAGATGACAGTAAAATGACGTGTACATTGTCGGATAATATAATCGGCTGTTGCAAACTATGAATTGCAACAGCCTTGTTTTATTTATCTTTACATTTATTCAAAGTTTCTTTGTAAAAGTCACGGTTCTTTTTAATGATTATCAACAAAGGCAGATACAGTAGCAGATTCACCGCAACGGTAATCGCAAACGCTACGATTGTTTTAAAATGCACAACAACTGCAATCGACAATATAAGCACAGCAACAAACGGCACGAAAAACATTGTTATGTTAGATTCATAGTAATCTTTTCTCTCGTCTGACAACGCTTGCTTTGAAATCAAAGTTTCAAATTTTAAGTAATCACCGTTTATTTCCGCTATGCACAATTCCGTTGTCGATGTGTTACACAATCTGACGGTAACGTTCTCATTATGATTTACACTCGGCAGAAAAAATTTGACAGGAAATTTAACGCTGTCTTTCAAAGTTTCGATTTGAGAATAGTATATCAAGCAAAGCAACACACCTACAATTGTACCGACAACATAGGAAAGTATCCTTTGTATTTTACTCAATTCAACGCTTTGCTTTCTGACGGAAAAGGACTCGAAATTTGCATCGAAAACAAAGTCTTTCTTCTCACCTGATGAAAGTAAAACATCGTCATGCTTATTGGGAATAGAAATTATCAAATCATTTTCAGTTTCGTTGAAGAACGAAATATTCATAAGTTATACTTCCTGTATATATTATCAATTTTGTTTATAACCGGACCGACAATCTGAAATAAATTGGGTTCGATTCTCGTCAGCTTATTTAAACTTCGCTTTCGTGTCGGTGTACCATTTATTGAGATTTTAAATAAACTTCACATTTTTCTCACTGTGTAATCTATTCTGCATTTTCACCGATTGATTTGTACACCCAAGGATTTTGATAGTCATCGTAATCCTTATCTGCATTTTCCTCTTTGGAACAGCCTGTTTTTACCCACATATACCGCTCACCTTCCGTGTCTTCGTATATGTAGCAATAGTAGTTATCCATATCATACTCACCATTGGATAAAATATAATACACACTGTAATTTTCAAGCCAAACCTCTTTTGCGTTTTCGGGTATACCTTCGTCATATCTCATGAACACTTCGTCAAAGCATACAACAGACCGGCAATCCGTTGAAAGAACAACATCGGGTTCAGAGGTCATAGCCCAATATATAATACCACCCAGTACCGCTATAAGTATCAATGCTGTTACGATACTGAAACGATGAGGTTTTCTTTGACTCACATCAATCGGTAAATCTATTGACAGTCGTCTTTCTCTCATCTCAAGAGGTTTTTTATAAAGTTCGGACAATTTCGTTTGAATATAGAATTTTGAAGTCAAGAATTTAACCGGCAAGTACCCTAAGATAAAGGACAGCGGATGAAAAAGCAATCCGCTCACATTTAAAAATAACAAACTGTTTCTGACAAGCTTTAAATACTGTTTTCTGTTGATCGTATCAACATTCTTGACTGCAAGATTGCCGCTATCCGTTTCAGCTCTGCTAAACAAAACAAGTACGGGAACCATGTCGAAAAAATCGGCAGTCTTAGATATACAAGATGCATATATCCCATCGTACAAATCAATGACTGCAAAGTCTGAAAAACAATCGGTCAATTCGTATTCAATGCGTGTATTGAGTGCCGTTTCAGGAATTTTTCTGCGAATTTTTTCGCAAGTGAGTGAATGATTCTTTCTTTAAACTTCATGTTTTCGGGAGTATCAAAATCATCGGTCAACTTATCAAAGGCTTTCCACTCGGTTACAAAGCTGACTTTTTCATCACTAAAAAATATATCAACATATTCTTTCGGCTCAACCGTATATTCAAATTTCTGAACATGAACAACAGCAACTTCGCTTTCGCTGTTGTTTATAAATTTAACGTACATAGGAACGCTCCTTATCAAATCCGGTATGATTATAGCATGAATCGTAGTGTAATTGAAGTATTTATTTTAAAGTTTTGATTTATTTTGTTGGGCTATAGAAATGCTTATTAATGATTCAAATTCAGCAGCTCCCGTAAGGAAGTTGTTGCCGTAGCGTATTCTTCTGTCACCGACATAAATGTCGAGATACTCGCCACTTAGGTATACACGGGTGATTTCTTCTATCTTTATAATTTCCTTTCTATGTGCGATTCTGCTTACGAAAATCTCATTGCCGTTTATCGGATAAATTATTCTTTCTCGGTGCAACATTATGAGTATTACGAACATAACGGCATAGGATAAGAACAATATTATGTCAACTCCGATGTCGTCTAAGGTGTATTTTCCGTCGGTCATGTTCGGGTTTAGCATATACACACAGTTTGACACACCACCGAAAAGTCCGACAAGTGAGCCGAGAAAACAAACTATGACAAGTCCTAGGTGTACTCTGACACTTTTGTCGTTCTTGTGCTTAATTCTGTCGTGGACGTTTACAGCGACAGCAGAAAGCGGAAAAAAGAAAAGGACAATATATGTTATGTAGCCGAGGGTATTCCAGTACATATGATATCACGCTCCAAGGGGTGGTTTGAGGTTATGATATCATATTTGAAGTTGAAACGCAAGGAAATGCAAAATTATATTTGGGAGAGTTAAGTGAATGCCAAGTGCTAAGGGATAAGTGCTAAGTTATAGTGTGGAGTTTAAGATTTTGCACAGGAGGAAGTTGACCCCTCTGTCAAAAGCCGCAAACGACTTTTGACATCTCCCCTAAAGGGGTGACGAGAAGTGCTGACTTTTAGTTTGCACAACCTTTAAGCGTTCATCTTAACCGACTCCCTGCACACGGGCAGCTTTTAAATGCAAAATGCAAAGGGCAAAATGCAAAATTGTCTTAGGAGTAAGTTTGTTCACAGTGGGGAAGTTTGTACTTGACCGCTTGACTTTGAGATTGTGCAGCCTATAAATGTTATGCTTATCCAACTCTAATCAGCGGGGCGACTTTTTAAATGCAAAATGCAAAAGGCAAAATGCAAAATTATCTTAGGAGTAAGTTTGTTCACAGTGGAAAGTTTGGCTGTTGGTGTCAGTTTAAAACCTCTCTGTCGGCTATGCCGACATCTCTCCTTTCAGGAGAGCCAAGAAATGGACTTCAGTTTGTTCACAATGGGGAAGTTGTGCTTGACTGCTTGACTTTGAGATTGTTCAGCCTATAAGATTTATGCTTGTCGAACTCTAAGCAGTGGCGGCATTGGTCCATCACCCCACTTACTGACGTTCGGGGGGTAAGTCCCAATGCCGTTACGCTCCGCAGCCGCCTGACGGTGGTTGCGGAGCTGATTGTCGGTACAAAATCTAACATAACCAGCCTTAGACTTGAAAAAGCTAAACCCACTAACTACAGCTAATGACTGCAATGTGCATCATTCTAGATATCAGACGTGCAGAATTTCGGTTTGTTTACGGTGGGAAGTTTGTACTTGACCGCTTGACTTTGAGATTGTGCAGCCTATAAATATTATGCTTATCCAACTCTAATCAGCGGGGCGACTTTTTAAATGCAAAATGCAAAAGGCAAAATGCAAAATTATCTTAGGAGTAAGTTTGTTCACAGTGGAAAGTTTGGCTGTTGGTGTCAGTTTAAAACCTCTCTGTCGGCTATGCCGACATCTCTCCTTTCAGGAGAGC
>CAYWDD010000118.1:0-5504 GCA_964456935.1 uncultured Faecalibacterium sp.
CCTCGGAGCATAGCTCCTGCGGTAGCAGCTAAAAACAGTCCACCGGACTGTCTTCTTAACGCCACGACAGTTCTCAAAGAGATAAAGTTTTATACGTTTATCCACCCACTTGGTTATCCGAGTGGGTTTTCTTTTGTGAGGTAAACTTCGAATCACGTTTAAAAACTTGTTTGTCCAATGTGGACAAACAAGTTTTTTTGGTGTATAATAAATCTGAAAGTGAGATGAGATATGCATGATAACTGTTGAAAATGATTATAATATTAAAAAAGACCTTGAATTTATATTGGAGTCCGAAAAAATAAATATCAAAGAATTTTCGGAAAAAGCCTCTGTTTCACGAACCACCTTAAACGAGATAATGAAAAACGGAAGAGTCGGTGACGAGGTGTGCGAGAAAATATATTCCTATGCCTATAACAAAAAATACAGAATAAACTCGGTAAAAGAGGAACTTCTAAAGGAAAAATACAACGATGTATTGTTTCACGGCTCTAAAAACGGACTGTCGGAAATAACAATTAGCGGCTCAAGGGATAACTGCGATTTCGGAAAAGGTTTTTATCTCGGAGAAACGTATAATCAAGCATTATCGTTTGTGTGCGAAAAAGAAAAGTCAAGCGTGTACTCGTTCAAATACTCACTTGACGGTCTGAATGTTATAAAATTCAAATGTGATTTAGACTGGATGCTGGCAATCTGCCGTTACCGTGGAACATTAAAAGATTTTCAAACAAATTTCAAAATCGAAAGCATAGCAGAGCAAATCGAAAAAGCCGACGTAGTTATCGCACCCATTGCCGATAATAAAATGTTCTATATAATGGCACAGTTCACCGAGGGAGAGATAAATGCCGATGTTGCCATTCATTCTCTGTCGGCATCTAAACTCGGATATCAATTCGTATTTAAGACGGACAAGGCACTAAGGCAATTGACACCGGTTGAAAAATATTTTATCTGTGAACCCGAACGTCAAGATTGCAGAAACATCTTAAATAAACGAAGTTATGAAATAGACACAAAACTAAAGCTTGCAAAACGTGAATTTAAAACAGGCTTATATATTGAGGAAATACTACAATGAGAAATTTCGATCACAACGGCTTATTACTTGCCGAATATCAGGGAAAGCTTTTTGAAAACTCAAGCGAATGGAATTGTTCGTCCGCCATATATATAAGAAGATTTCTGCACTCCGATCTTTTGAAAAAGCTCGATACCGATAACCCGTCTGCACTGTCGCTTGACGTTCACGAGGGTAACAACAGTATTATGGAACAGTTCGGTGACATAAACTACGGAAAGGTCAAGTATTCAAAAAGTGCCTTGTTTTGGATAGGCTATATGTACAGATACATTTCCTACACAAGGGAACAGCCGACAAAATTTGTCATGCAACTATTTGACCACGGGCAGATGAACGATGTCTATTACTCATTCCACACACAAGACCCCGAATGGTGCATACAAAGTCTGCTCGACATGAACGGTATGACCGAAGATGTGTTTGACAATAACAAGAGGTTAAAACAGATAATCAAAGAAAACGGTGATTATTAAAAACTTGTTTGTCCAATGTGGACAAACAAGTTTTCCTCGGATATACACCAATAAAAAACTCAGCTCCGACCTTTCGATCGGAGCTGTAATTATTTATGCTTTGGGTGTGTCAAGTATGCCGACTATATAAATCTGATAGATGTTCCATACAACCTTTATAACTTTCATGACAAACTCGACAAGCTTTTCGAATGTTGTCTGTGTGTTGTCTGTCGGCTGTTCTTCTGCCGGCCAGTCCTCCTGTGCAAGCTCATCGCCCTGTGAAACGTCCTTACGGATAGCGAATGTGTCTATGCAGGTGGTCTCGTCACCGTCAACAAGATATGCGTTGTAGTAGAGAACGCCGTCCTTGATCTGAAATGCGGTAAAGAGGTTCGTGTATGCATCGACTATCTTTTCAGCTCTCGGGAACAGCTCATCTGTTGCCGTAACGTCCTTTGTCTGATAGAACTTAACACCTGAGCAACCTGCGATCTCATAAATGATACCTGTCGGGTTGTCGTATGTCTTGTAGGTGTAACCGTCATTCTTAAGGTACGTTACCTTTTCTTCTACCTTCTGATTTTCGTCAAGAGATGTAGTTCTCAGGTAAACGTGGTCGTGACCCTGAAGTACAACGTCTATTCCGAGGTCGGGCATGAGTGTGCCGAGCTGACTTCTCATTGCAACAACGTCATCGTCGTCATAGTGAGAGCCGTTCGAATACAGAGCCTTATGAAGAACAACTATCTTCCACTGAGCGTCTGAAGAATTCATGTCGTTCTTAAGCCATTCGACCTGCTTGTCACTGAGCGACTCATCTTCGTTGAGATCATTGGTGTTGAGTACCGCAAAGTGAACATTGTTATAATCGTATGAGTAGTAAACACCCGATGTTGTGTCCTGTTCGGGTACATTCGGAAGGGCAAAGTTGCCGACTGTCGAATGCTCGTCAAATTCCTCGTGGTTGCCTGTTGCCGGCATGAGGTATGTGCTTTGGAGATGATCACTTGCCGTGTCGAACATCCACTGCCACATATGTGAGTTCATACCGTAGTCAACCATGTCGCCCGTACAAGCGATGAATTTTGCGTCGGGATAAAGCTCGAATGCCTTGTCAATGGTGTGTGCCCAACCTCTTGTGTACTGCTCCTCGCTTTGTGCCTGCGGGTCAGCCATGTGGAAGAATGTTACCTCATTTGAGCCATCAGCTGTTTCGATGACACCCTGATCACTCCACCAGCCTCTTGCTGCATTGCCTACACGGTACGCATACTTTGTTCCGGGCTTAAGGTTTGTGAGCTTGATTGTGTGTCTGTACATATCAAAGTGGTAGTCGAACAAACCGATGATACCGATATCAATGCCGGGATAGTAGCGGTCTACAAGCTCTTCGCTCTTTTCGATGTTACCGCTAAAGCTGTTCGTACCGACTTCATATATTTCTATGTCGGTAGCCTCAAGTGTGCTCTTTGAGAACCAGTTGATGTACGCAGAAGTCTGTGAATCTTCGCCCATTGTGACGGAGATCATAGTCGGCTTTCTGTAGTTAGCCGTAGAAACGGGTACTTCAACGTCATGTGATGTGTATGATACACCGTAGTCACCCTGCGGCATGGGATCGCTGTCTGTAGCAAAGTCGCTGATGAAATATGAGAATGTGCGGCCGATAGACTCGTCCTGACTCTCGGTGTAGTATTCCTGAATAAGGAGCTGATCTAAGATGTCGTAGATACTCGTGTAGGGAAGAATGCCCAAGCCGAATATCGTGTTGACAAGGTTAGAATATGTGAAGTCGCCTCTGAGGATATAGTTCATAAGATAGTTGATACCCTCTGAAACTTTCTTGCTGACCTTATCGTCTGCAAAGAGCTTGTCAAGTCTGACTTCAAGCTTTTTGAGAATGAGGCCGTCGAGAATGTCGTTGAATACAACGTCGATAAGTGCGTCGAAAAGACCTATCTCGGTGATACCGGACTTGAATCTTTCGATAACGTCCTGTAAGAACAAGTCGTCTGAGATGTCCTCATTGCCTGTATAGAAGTAGTATACTGCGGTGAAAAGAACGTCCTCGAGTGTACCGCCCTTATTCGGGTCGCCTATGCCTATTTCGTCAATAAGCTTGGTGCAGGGAATTTCGGAAAGCTGTAAATCGGCAAGCTTTCTAAGGCACGGTTCAAGCTCGTTCCAAAGCTTTTCGGGATCGTTGATGTAAAGTTCCTCTATCTGACCGCAAAGGTCGTTGATGAACCACATGATGTTTTCTGCCGAAACGACACTCTTGCCGTTTACATAGAAACCGTCACCGATGTACGGTTCGAGGAAGTCTTTTATTATCTGTTCAAGGTCGATATTAAGCGACTTAAGATAGCCGACAAGACCGCCTGCCTCTGTGATGTCCTCGAATATGCCCTTTGCATAGCCGTTGTACAGACCCTTAACAAAGCCTACCATATCGGCTACACCGTCTTTATCGCCTAAAGCACCGCCAAAGCAAAGACCGAATGATTCTTTCTTGAACTCGCCCTGTGCGTAAGACTTGCCGTTATGAACGTATGTTGCGGCTGCATCGAAATCAACGTTTTCGTAGTCCATCTTTGTTTCAAGACTCTCGTATACGTTGTATACCATTTCTCTGTATGTGTTGGGATAGCTTGTAAGCGAACCCGATTCACAGTCGTAGAGTATCTCGCCGTCGTCATTGATAACGGTTGCGATATCAGCCTGATGAAGATGACCGGAGAACGTGTAATGGATATTGTGAGCTGCAAAAGTTTCCGCAACGTCCATATAATCATTGATACAGAAAGCGAATGTTACGGACGGTTCACATTCCATATGGGGTGCGATGTTGTGGTGTACCATAACAAAGCTTGTTCTGCCCTGTGCTGTTGCCTCGTCTGCCTTTTTGCAGATCCATTCCATACATTCTTCGCTTATCTCACCGCCTGTTTCGGCTTTGCCTACTTCGTCAAGCGGATAGATGCATGAATCGACAACGATGAGCTGTGTCATGTCGTCAAGGTCAACTGTGTACGAGAGAGCGTTTGCTTTCTTCTCGACTACTGCATTGCCGTCCGAGTCGTATGTAACACCGTACTCATCGGTTGCAAGGTCATAACCGAGGTCTGCATAGATCTCTCTGAACTGCTGAGGTGAAGTGGAGTCTGTCTCCGTCTTAACACCTGTCTTGTAGGAAGAGGCTCTGTTGCTGTTGAGGTCGTGGTTACCGTTTATAGCTATGACCTGAATGCCTGTTTCCTTTTCAAATTCTCTCATCATTTCGGCAAGACCGACATGAGCGTAGTATTCGCTGTTTCTTGTCAAGTCACCGGAAAGAAGCAAGTATTTGATACCGTTTGTTTTGGCTCTTTCGGCTAAAGTAGCAAGAGCTGTTTTAACGATATCTTCGCTTTCGTCGTATTCCTTAGCGTCCGAACGGCAATCCTCGTACCAAGTATCACTCTTATTGCCGTTTTCATCGGTTGCAAGGTACTGCGGATAGTAATGGATATCCGACATTGTTGCGAAAGCCAATGAGCTGATGACGTCACCGTCAGTGTCCTTTGCAAGAGAGGTTGCGGGGATCATGCATATTATCATGACCAAAGCAAGAACCGAGCAAAGTATTTTCTTAGAAAGTTTCATTTGCCTTTCCTCCTTATAAAAAGTCACAATTATTGTACCATAATTACGTATTTTTTCAAGTGTTTTTGTTAAATATAGATGATTAAAATTTATAGCGATTTGGGGGTTAGATTTTAGATGTTAGACTTTAGACATTAGATATTAGATGTTCTGACTTTTGGTTGCTGCATGGTGGGAGGTTGACCCCTCTGTCAATTATCCGTGAAACGGATAATTGACATCTCCCTTTCAGGGGCGACAAGATATGCTGACTTTTGGTTTGTGCAGCCTCTAAGTTTTCATCTCACCCGACTCACTACATCGGGGGCGGCAGA
>CAYWDD010000119.1:0-1133 GCA_964456935.1 uncultured Faecalibacterium sp.
GGGAGATAAACCAATGTTATTTTCACAGGATATAGGTATAGATCTCGGTACTGCCAACACTTTGGTTTTCGTCAAAGGCAAGGGTATCGTTATCCGTGAGCCGTCCGTTGTCGCAGTTGACGTAAGAACTAACCCCAAGAAAGTTGTCGCTGTCGGAACACAGGCTAAGGAAATGATAGGCAGAACCCCCGGTTCTATCACGGCAATGCGTCCTCTCAAAGACGGTGTTATAGCCGACTTCGACGTTACAGCCGAAATGCTTAAGAAATTTATAGGCAGAGCTATAAGCTCCTCACCTTTCAATAAGGCTAGAGTCATGATTTGTATTCCCTCGGGTGTTACCGAGGTTGAACGCAGAGCCGTTCACGATGCCGCAAGATCGGCAGGTGCAAAGTACGTCAGCCTTATCGAAGAACCCATGGCAGCCGCTATAGGTGCAGGTTTACCCGTAAGCGAGGCAACAGGCAGCATGGTCGTTGATATCGGCGGCGGTACAGCCGAGGTTGCCGTTATATCATTGGGCGACATCGTTACATCTCGTTCCGCAAGAGTCGCAGGTGACAATTTCGATGCATCTATCATTGCGTACATCAAAAAGAAATATAACCTTCTCATAGGTGAAAGAACGGCTGAAGATATCAAGATAAAGATAGGCTCGGCTCACCCGTATGAGGGCGAGGGTGTTATGGAAGTCAAGGGCAGAAACCTTTTAGACGGACTTCCGAAGAACATCACCGTTTCAAGCGAGGAAATAAGAGAGGCTCTTTCAGATCCCGTCAATCAGATACTCGACGCTATAAGAGCTACGCTTGAAAAGACTCCTCCCGAGCTTGCAGCCGATATAATCGACCACGGCATTATGCTCACAGGCGGCGGTGCTTTACTCAGAGGGCTTGACAAGCTCATCAGTCAGGAAACAAAGATGCCCGTTCATATTGCCGAGAATCCTCTTGACTGCGTTGTTGACGGAACAGGTATTTGCCTTGAGTCAAACGCACTAGACATAGTTTCAAGGTCATACAACGGTTAATTTAATCAATCAATTTTAAAGGCTGGAGAGGGCGAAAAAGCCTTTCTTCAGCCCTAACAATTTAGGGGTTAGGTTTTAGGCAGTAGGCATTAGCGGTGCTTAC
>CAYWDD010000119.1:1233-5480 GCA_964456935.1 uncultured Faecalibacterium sp.
AGGAGAATGATATGCAGCAGTTATTGAAAAGTAAAAGATTCAAGGCATTTCTTTGCATTATTGCGGCTCTCTTAGTCGGAGTTTTGCTGGCTGTCGTGACAAGCTCCAATTCATCTCCGGCAAGCAGTGCTTTCGGAATAGTCATGCAACCTATCCAAAAGCTTTCGGCTGTAGTGTCGGAAAAAATGTCGGAGCTTGATTTGAAATTTCAGTCAAGCAGCAAATACCTTGAAGAAATAGAGAATTTGAAAAAACAGATAGCAACTTACGAAGATGAGCTTGTCGATTACGAGGAAACCAAAAAGAAACTCAACTCGTATTCGGAAATGCTTGACATAAAAGAGGATAATCCCGACTATAAGCTTTGTCCTGCCGATATTATAGGCAGAGATTCGCTCGACGCTTTTTATTCTTTCATCATAGACAAAGGCTCGTCCGACGGCATAAGCGTCAATGATCCCGTTGTATACGGAAATTATGTAGTCGGGGTCGTTCACAGCGTCAAAGCGACATATTCCGTTGTTTGGACTGTACTTAATCCCAAGGTCAACATAAGTGCGATAGAATCAAGGACAAGAGAGTCCGGGTACACAACGACAACGGCAGAGCTGTCACTTGAAAAGAAATGTATACTGTCGGGTCTTGATAAAAGCACCAATGTTTCCATAGGCGGAATAGTCTGCACTTCGGGAATAGGCGGCATTTATCCCAAGGGTCTTATCATAGGCAAGGTGTCGGACATTCAGGACAACGAATACGATATCAGCCTTAATGCGGTTATAGACCCCGGTGTAGACGTGACGGAACTTGAAGACGTTTTCGTTATCACCGACTTTAAGGAACAGGGAGTTTCCGACATAGACAACAAAGACGAATAAGGGCGGTGACACAGGTGCGTTTTGCCGAAAATAAAGAAGACTACAAAAGAAGAACCGTTTTTGTCCTTTTGACACTGTTCACGGCAATTTTACAAAATACTAACGGATTGTTCCCGAAAATAGGCAATGCGTCGGCTATGCTTTTAATACCGCTTGTGATAAGCATTGCAATGTTTGAGCGAGATGTTGCCGGAATGATGTTCGGTCTTTTTGCCGGCTTTGTGTGGGACTTTTATTCAGCTCACGTTGACGGTTACTACATAATATTTTTAGCCTGTGTCGGGTACGCCTGCTCGTATCTTATCAGTAGGTATATGCGTAACAATATAGTTACCGCAATCGTTTACAGCTTGGTGTTCTCACTCTTGTGCGTTACACTGTATTGGCTGTTTTTCGTTGTATTTAATTCCGTTGACGGTGCATTTACGCTTTACTACCGTGTGTACCTCATAAGTGCCGCATATACTGTCGCACTTACCCCGTTGTACTATTACTTTGTAAGAGCGATAGCATTGAGATTCAGAAAGCAGACAGGCGAAAGCCAAACTCAACACGACTGATATCACAGAGAACACTTTGTCTTGAAGTAACCGAGAAAGAGAAACAAAATGGAAATTAAGAAATTAAATGCAAGAAACAGAATACTTATCGGCATAGTCTTTGCCGTGTTTATTCTTTTCGGCATAAACCTGTTCAGAGTGCAGGTGGTGAATGCCGATTCAAGCGGTGAAAAAGCCGTAAAAGCGTCAACTGTCAAGGTCGAAGCCGCAAGAGGCAATATGTACGACAGAAACGGTAAACTGCTTGTTACGAACAAGCAGATAAATTCGCTGATATTCGAGGCGGACTATTTCCCCGGTCAAAAGGAAATGGAAAGCAGAGTCGAAATAATCGACTCACTTATAAAGCTCTTTGAAGAAAGAAACGAAGAATGGAACGACGATTTGCCGATAAAACTCAAAAACGGCAAAGCCAAGTTCATTGACGACAGAGAATCCGATATAAGCTATCTTAAATCGAAAGATTTTCTCAATCTTAACGAATACGCAACTGCCGAAAACTGCCTTGACGCTCTCATAAGCCGATACGGACTTGAGGGGTACAGCAAAAAACAGGCAAGAAAGATAGCCTCCGTTTGCTACGGAATGAAAAAGGAAATGTTTTCTTCATCAAATCCTTACACTTTTTCGGATGAGGTTTCAAACGAACTTATTGCCGTAATAAAGGAAAACAGCGAGTTTTACCGTGGTGTTGACGTCAAGATAGTCACCCAAAGAGAATACACCGACGGTTCTATAGCACCGCACATCATAGGTGTTGTCGGAGCTATCAGTGCCGAGGAATATAAAGAGAAAAAAGACGACGGCTATTCGATGACGGCAAATATCGGAAAGTCGGGTCTTGAAAAGAAGTTTGAAAGCTATCTTAAGGGAACGGACGGTGAAAAGTCGGTCGTTGTCAAGGCTGACGGTACAAAAGAAACCGTATATACAAAAAATCCCGTCAACGGCGGAAGTCTTATACTTTCGATAGACTATGACGTACAAAAAAAGGCTCAGGAATCGCTTGAGTATCTCGTTACGGAAAAGCTGAAAGATGTCAGAAGTTATGACCTTGTCGGTTCTGTAGTTGTGCAGGACGTAAAAACGGGCGATGTCATAGCCTCGGCAAGCTATCCGACTTACGACCTTGACACTTATTGGGAGAATGCCGCCAAGCTCAACACAGACAAACTTTCACCTCTTTGGAACAGGGCTATACAAAGTACGTATACACCGGGTTCTACGATGAAACTTGCGGTCGCAATGGCAGGTTTAGAAGAAGGTGTAATAAACGGTTCGTCTTACACCGTCACCTGCAAACACGTCTATAATTACTACTCGGACTATAAGCCGAGATGCCTCGGTTATCACGGCAGTCAGAATGTTGTCGATGCACTTTACAACAGCTGTAACATCTTCTTCTATGAAGTTTCAAGACTTCTCGGAATAAGTAAACTCAACGAATACACGACAATGTTCGGACTCGGATCAAAGACGGGTATTGAACTTAGTGAAAGCGAGGGAACGCTTGACAGCGTTGATTCAAGAGCTGCTAAGGGCGAAACTTGGACACCCGGACTTACACTTCAGGCAGGCATAGGTCACGGCAACAACCAGTTTACACCCATGCAGCTTTGTTCTTACGTTGCAACGGTTGCAAGAAGGGGCACAAGACTCAGCGCTCACTATGTAAAGAGTATCATGTCGGACGACCTTTCACAAACGCTTTACGAAACCGAAACGCAGACGCTTTCGCAAGCCGACTTTTCATCATCAAGCTGGAAACTTGTCGAGGAAGGTATGCGTAAAGTCGGAGATCATTACTTCAAGGACTGTGACGTTTCCGTCTGTGCAAAGACAGGTACAACGACAGTCAATAAGACTGTAAACGGAAAGACGGTCGAGAGCAACAACGGTATACTTGTATGCTATGCTCCTGCGGAAGATCCCGAAATAGCTATTTCCATAGTTATCGAGGGTGCAAGCGGCGGTGGCTCGACAGCTTCGCTTGCGGTCGATATAATCAACGAATATTTCAGCAATTCCGATAAGGTCGATCAACAGCAAAAGTACAACGAACTTATAGGATAAATTAAGCTATACTATACAATTATATATAAAAAGAGGTGAGAAGATTGGCTGAGAAAATACTTATCGCATCGGGCAAAGGCGGAGTCGGAAAGACTTCGTGTGCCGTCGGGATAGGAAAGGCACTTGCACAAATATACAACTGCCGTGTACTGCTTGTTGACGGTGATGTCGGACTTCGCAGTCTTGACGTGTTGCTTTCGGTCAGCGACCGTATAGTTTACGACTGGGGCGATGTGATATTTGAACGCTGTTTGCCGAATGCAGCTATAGTAAACTGCGATGAAGTCGATCTTCTGACTTGCCCGTTGCAGTTTGACACGGCTTTCACATCGGACAGCATGAAAAAGATGATAGCTCATTACGATGACGAGTATGACATAATCATAATAGACGCACCTGCCGGAATAGATATAGGCTTTACCCTTGCGTCTTCCATATCTGACAGAGCGTTGCTGGTTTCGACAGCCGATAAGGTTTGCGTAAGAAGTGCCAACAGGGCAGGGGAAAAGCTTGACGAAATCGGAATAGAGGACGTAAGGCTAATAATAAACAGATTCAGAAAGAAGTCCGTTACGGCAAGAAAACTTTTGAATATAGACAGCGTTATAGATGAAACCATGACACAACTGATAGGTGTTGTACCCGAAGATGAGGAAATAACTTTCGGCAGAGTTTCCCAAAGGAAAAGTCAGCTTTCATATCTGCCGTTTGTCAGAATAGCGGGAAGAATACTCAG
>CAYWDD010000120.1:0-2455 GCA_964456935.1 uncultured Faecalibacterium sp.
GCGGCAGATTGCGTACTCCCCGAGCCGCAAGGCTCGGGGAGTGCCAATCTGCCGCCCCGCTGATGTGAGTTGGTTGAGATGAAAGTTTAAAGGTTGCACAAACTAAAAGTTAAGTCTTTCCTTTCGGAAGAGGCAAGACTGAAATTCTGCACAATTTCTTGTCGCCCCTTTAGGGGAGATGTCTTTTTTGTTCTGCGAACAAAAAAGACAGAGGGGTTTAACTTCCCCCTGCGAACAAACTAAAAGTCAGAACAATAATTTTGCATTTTGCCCTTTGCATTTTGCATTACAAAAACCCCTCCCTTGCATTCACAAGAGAGGGAAGTTTAAAACCTGTATCATTTTCCACTGTGCAGAATCTATATTCAGCACAACTCAGCACTTTATGCTTTGCACTCAGTTTCTTGTGCCTCGACTTCTGCCTGTGCGTGTAATGCTCTGACGTGTTCGTAGATCGGTTCGAGTTTTTCCTTTGTAAGCGGATAACCGAATCTCATAAGAAGCCATACACCTGTGTAAACAATAGCGGGAATGACCGTGCAGACGAGCATTATCTTACGGCTTGTGTCGTTCTCTGTGATGAAACCAAGACCTGCCGTGTTGCTGTCATAGTGCGCCCATGAAAGAAGGAACAGACCGCTTGTATCTGCGATAGTCTGACCGAGTTTTCTAGAGAATGTGTAAACAGCGTAGATAGCGCTTTCGTTTCTTTCGCCTGTGACGTACTCCTGGTAGTCGATAACGTCCATGACAACTGCCCAACAGGTAAGGCTTACGAATGTGTAACCGAAACCGATTACAAGCAGGGCGATCATGAATATCCACCACGGTAAAATGCCGTTTTCGGGATCTATGAAGTAAAGGAACTTCTCGTTGTTTGCGAGTATTGCGATCGTTACCGCAGCAATAGCGGCAATGATAGACGTCTTTCCGCAAAGCTCTTTCTTACCGTACTTCTCAACAAGCTTGGGCATGAATATGATCAATACAACCATGGGAAGATAGTTGCAGATCGTACCGAGAATGCTTAAGTTTGTGTTGCAGAAATAGTTCTTGTACAAATAAGCGTTGAATGAGTTGAACTGTAACTGACCGCTGATAAGCAAGCCTGCAAGTGCAACCGTGATAAACGGACGAGATTTCAAAAGACTGCCGTAGGTCTTTTTGAAGTCCATTTTCGGCTCTGCCGCAGAAGGAACTCTCTCTTTTGTTGTCTTGTAACCTACAAGATAGAAGATTATCGAGAGTACACCCATAGCAAGACCGAAGATAAACATCTTGTTACCGTCGGCAACATTGATGACCTTGCCTGTCGTTTCGTCGATGACCTTTTCAACTTCACCTGTCACGGGGTTAGTCGTTGTCTTAGCAGAGAATATAAGTAACGGAGCTAAGAGTGAAACTACGCCGCCGCCGACACCCGAACCGATAGAACGGAAAGTCGAAAGAAGTGTTCTGCCCTTGGGGTCGTCTGTGATAACAGATGCAAGTGAGCCGAACGGGATATTCATGCCCGTATACATCATTCCGTAGAATATGTAGGTCACATAGCATATAGCCAAGAGTATATTCTGATTTGTCGTGAAATTGTTCCAAGGAACAAAGCAAAGAATGGTTGCCAAACCGAGGGGCACGCTGACGAGTTTAAGATAAGGTCTGAACTTGCCGTCTTTTCTCGGTGCTTTTCTTGCGACCATTGCACCCCAAATGGGGTCGTTGATACAGTCCCAAAGACGGCTGATGAGCATCATAACGCCCGCCTTTGAACCGCTGATTCCGAAAACGTCGGTCATGAACAGCTTAAGATAGCTTGAGATATATGTAAGGTTAAACATATTGGCAGCTTCGCCTATAGTATATCCCGCCGCTTCTTTGATGCCTATTTTGTTAGGATGTTCATTTACCGCTTTCGGTGCTTTGACTTTTTCTTTTTTTGCCACTGCGACATCTCCTTTTTAAAAATGTATTATGTCTTAGAAATTATAACATCTGAACAAACTCTTTTCAAGAGCTTTTGCGAAAATTGTGCAAAAGTGTTGACTGAATGTGAAATCAAAATTTATATTTTATGTACCCCGAGATTGATTCTTGTTTTAAAGACAATACTTATTTTCATGATTTTTTTATCAATTCCCTTTTCATATGATATTTTTTGTGATACAATATTCTAGATATTAGATGCTAGACACTAGATGTTAGATGTGCGAAATTTAGGCTTGTTGTACAGTAGAGGGGTTGTCAACCCCTCAGTCAGCTATCGCTGACAGCTCCCCTTTCAGGGGAGCCAAGACCCGGGTTTCTGCAAGAGGTTCGCCCTTGTCGCCCCTTTAGGAAATTCCCCTAATAGGGGAAATGTCTGCGTAGCAGACAAAAGGGTGCCCGTTCCCGGAGGGAAAGATGTCGGCGTAGCCGACAGAGGGGTTCTTGCCTCCCTTGTGCAAAGGGAGGTGGCACG
>CAYWDD010000120.1:2465-5476 GCA_964456935.1 uncultured Faecalibacterium sp.
CGTGACGGAGGGATTGTTGACCTGACCTTTCGCACAAACTTCCCAAAGTGAGTAAAACTTAAAATTCCGCACATCTAAAATCTAAAATCTAAAATCTAGCATCTAGCTTCATTTTGCATTTTAACCCCCCTTTGCTTTCAATAAACTACAATGGAGAATTATTATAGATGGGTAAAATCATTTCAATCGTTAATCAAAAAGGCGGAGTCGGTAAGACGACTACAGCCGTTAATCTTGTCGCCTGTATAGGTTCGCTCGGGTTTAAGACTTTGATAGTCGATATCGACCCGCAGGGTAATGCCACAAGCGGACTGGGCTTGAACAAAAGAGAAATAAAAATGTCAAGCTACGACGTTATTTTGGGCGGTGTAAACGTCAAAGACGTTATAATGAAAACCGAGTGTAAAAACGTCGATATTCTTCCGGCAAACATGAACCTTGCCGGTGCGGAGCTTGAACTTGTTGACGGACAGAAAAGAGAGTCACGTCTTAAAACAGGTCTTGCACCTGTCAAGGGCGACTACGATTTCATCTTTTTAGACTGTCCTCCTGCACTCGGTCTTATCACGCTCAACGCACTTTGCGCATCGGACACTATCCTCGTACCTATTCAGTGTGAGTATTACGCACTCGAGGGTTTGTCACAGCTTATGAGTACCGTAAGACAGGTCAAGCGACTTTATAATCCGCTTATAGAAATGGAAGGTGTTTTACTTACAATGTACGACGGCAGACTTAATCTGACTCAACAGGTCGTCACGGAAGTAAAACGGTTCTTCCCTCAAAAAGTTTATTCATCGGTTATCCCGAGAAACGTTCGCCTTTCGGAGGCACCGTCTTTCGGTCAGCCGGTATATTATTACGACAGAGCATCAAAAGGTTCGGACGCATACATGGAACTTGCACTCGAATTTTTAAGATGTAATCACAAGAAATAAAAGGAGGTAGGCTAATGGCAGCAAAAAAAGGCGGACTCGGGCGAGGCTTAGATGCCCTTTTCGCCGACAACTCAATTGAGGAGATAAGTTCTTCAAGTACGGTAAAGCTTCGTATAAACGAGATAGAGCCTAACAGAGATCAGCCGAGAAAAACTTTCGACGATGACGCACTCTCGGAGCTTGCCGACAGCATAGCACAGCACGGTGTCATACAGCCTCTTTTAGTCAGACCTATTCAGGACGGCTACCAGCTTGTCGCAGGTGAAAGACGTTGGAGAGCGGCAAGACTTGCCGGACTTACGGAAGTACCCGTAGTTGTCAAGGAGCTTTCGGACAGCGAAACCATGGAGATAGCACTTATAGAAAATCTCCAAAGAGAGGACTTAAACCCCATAGAAGAGGCAGAAGGTTTACAACTTCTCATAGACACCTACGGCTTGACACAGGACGAATGTGCAAAGAGAGTCGGAAAGTCAAGACCGGCTATCACAAACGCATTAAGACTTCTGAATCTTCCCGAAAGACTGTCGGAGCTTGTCCGTGACGGCATGATATCCTCAGGTCACGCAAGAGCGTTGTTACCGCTTGGCAATGAGGATAAAATGCTTGAGATAGCAAATGAGATAATTTCAAAGGATTTATCCGTAAGAGAAGTTGAAAGACTTGTAAAGCTTACGGAAAAACCCGAAAAAGCGGAAAAGCGTGTTAAAAAGCGTGACGTATATTTCGACGAAGTAGAGCTTGCCCTGGGTAACACAATGGGGAGAAAAGTAAAAGTCTTTGTCGGAAAAGGCAGCAAAGGTACACTCGAGATTGAGTTCTTCGGTAAAGAGGACTTGGCAAAAATAGCAAAGGCACTGGAAGAGTAGATGCTAGATGTTAGACGTGCTGACTTTTAGGTTCGTTCACAGTGGGAAAGCGGTTGCGTGGCACAATCCCTCTGTTTTTGTCCTGCGGACAAAAACATCTCCCCTAAAGGGGAGACGAGACTCGCTTCGCTCCTACCTCTCCGTCAATTTAGGTGCGAAGCACCTAAATTGCCACCTCTCCTTTCAGGAGAGGCAAGACCTAAGTTTCAGCAAGACGTTTGTTCTTGGCTCCTCTGAAAGGGGATGTCACGGCAAAGCGTGACTGAGGGGTCGCTACTCCCTACTCCCTAAAACCTAATACCTAAATTACGAAAGGTGATATAATATGTTAGATATTAAAGTTATAAGAGAAAATCCCGATAAGGTTAAGGCGGCTATGAAAAGCCGTAACAAGGACATGGACGCCCTTGTTGACGAAATACTTGAAATCGATGCTAAACGTCGTGAGCTTATTGCAAAGACAGACGAGCTTAAGGCACAGCAAAATGCCGCAAGCAAGCAGATACCTCAGATAAAGAAAGAGGGCGGCGATGTCAGTGAGATAATGAAGAAGATGAACGAGATCAAAGAGGCTATCAAGGCTGATGATGGTCTTCTTTCGGAGCTTGAGGCAAAGCAGAAGAGCATTATCTACGAGTTCCCGAACATTCCGAACGAAAAGACACCTCTCGGCAAGGACGACAGCGAAAATGTCGAAATACGTCGTTGGGGCGAGCCGAGAAACTTCGACTTCGAGGCTAAGGCACACTGGGATATCGGTTCGGCACTGAACATTCTCGATCCCGAAACAGCCGCAAAGGTTACGGGCGCACGTTTCCACTTTTACAGAGGCTTAGGTGCAAAGCTTGAGAGATCTATAATCAACTTCTTCCTCAACACTCACACCGAACACGGTTACACGGAGATATTCCCGCCTTACATGGTAAACAGAGCCTCCATGACAGGTACAGGTCAGCTTCCGAAGTTTGAGGAGGACGCATTCAAGGTTTCAAACAACGACTACTTCCTTATCCCGACAGCGGAAGTACCCGTAACTAATATGCACAGAGATGAGATTCTCGACGGTGCAAAGTTACCCATAAAATACTGCGCTTACTCGGCTTGTTTCAGAGCGGAGGCAGGTTCAGCCGGCAGAGATACAAGAGGACTTATCCGTCAGCATCAGTTCAACAAGGTTGAGCTTGTCAAGTTTGTAAAGCCCGAG
>CAYWDD010000121.1:0-5440 GCA_964456935.1 uncultured Faecalibacterium sp.
TCATACTTAAGATCGTCTATATCCGGAAGATTGAGATTTTGCTCTTTCATAAGGCTGTTGACTTCTCTTGAAAGAACACCGCCCGAATCCGAAAGCATTGCACAAACTGTCTGAAAAGCACTGAGCGTACTTACTCCGGCTCGGCTGTTGATAATATGAAAATGCGATATCTCGCCTGTGAAAATGTCCGCTGTATCTAAGACTATGGCATCGGTGTCGTCAATATACTCGACAGCCTCGTAGCCGAGGATCTCACAGCCGCTTATATTAAGATGCTCGTTCGTGTTCACGATAAGGCTTGTAAGTACCGTCGTCAAAAATGCCGGACAGCACAGCAAGACAGCGGACATCATGCCGACCGAGAAAGAGGCGATGCCGCCATAGGTAAATGCCGCAACCGCACCGCTTATAAGTGAGCAAAGTAACGTCAGCGGAATTATCACTTTAAGATAGCCGTTTTGCTTATCTTTGACGGTGGAGCTGTCCATGAACGAATCGGGAACTTCCACTTCGCCCGCACAAAGTATATTCGGCTCTTTAGATGAGCTTATACCCCCTGCCAGTTTTTCGGCATTCTTTGTCAGCGGATATATGCCGAGAAGTTTTTCGTTTTTGGTTATCGTGTTGAGATTTTTAAGTATCATCTTGTTTTCTTTTATGTCGGCACGAATGCTCATAAGATTTATAAAGCAAACGGCAACGGAAAACATCAGCGTACTTTTTTCAACAGGCTGTCTTAAACTGAGCATAACAGCCGAATGACCTATGTTAAGCACTGTTATCATCAAAAGGAAAAGTTCATTCGTAAACTCGAATTTCTCGCTGTTTTTAAGTTTATGAACAAATCCCGTCATTGCCGCAGCAAACGGAATAAGCGACAACACAAGCGATACAGCGTAGAATATCACGCATTTTGAGTCCATTATGACAGAAAGAGCGTCAAGCTTTCCTGCCGTATATACAGCTTTGAGTATCTCAAAAATGAAAGTTAATACGAATGCCACCGTCAGCAGTATCGCTCTGAATTTAAGCTTTTCACTCTCGTTTTTAAGCTGTAATTTGACCCTGCCGACGTCTATTTTATCATAGACCTTGCTGTTTCGTTTTTTGATAAGCTCGGTTCTCTTTGTGTTTTCCTTTTTCGGCTTTTTAACTTTTTCGACTGCCGTGAATATATCGTCCTCATCGGAAAGCTTTACCGAATCGAGAACACTTGCCGAAACCACGTCCTCCGACTCCGCTATAGGGCTGTCGGTTATGCTTTCGGTAAAAAGGCGGAATTTATCTATCTTTTCCTGTCTTGCCTCGTTGAACTGTTTTTCGAGTTCGTCCTCCTCGCTGCTTGTCGGCTCTTGTGAGATAACTCTTGTCTTGCCGTCTGCCGCCGTAGCGTCCGTATCGGACTTTGAAAAGACTCTCGTTCTGCCCGCCTGCTCTTTTTTTAGCTTTTTTTCGGTATAAAGCTCTTTGAATGACGGTACGCCTAAATCCGATTTGACTTGTGAAGTTTCCTCTTCACTGTCCTCTTTTTCGTTCGGTTCTTCCTCTGTCGGCTCTTCGCTTTCGTAAGCTTTTATTTCCTCGGCAGATTCTTCTTCATCGCTGTCGTACTCACCGAAAACGGTTGAAGTATCCATGTCCGAATCATCGTCTTTTGAAACTTCTATCTCGGTGTATACGGTCTTGTCTTTTTCTTCCAATATATCATCGACTTTATCAAAGTCGTTAGTCTGTTTCTTTATGCTTTCGAGAATTTCGTCAACAGAGAGTTCCTTTTTTTCCTCTGTCATTTTCACTCACTCCTTTATTTTGCCGAAATGTCGGATCTTTGTCTTGATATTTCGTACATAAGAATGCCTGCCGCAACGGAAGCGTTCAGTGACGTTATATTTCCTTTCATCGGCAGTGAAACTATAAAGTCGCATTTTTCTTTTACAAGTCTGCCTATGCCGTTGCCTTCGGAACCTATTACGAGTCCTACGGGGCCTTTATAGTCCTGCTGACACCATGTTGTACCGTCCATGTCGGCACCGTATATCCACAGTCCTCTTTTCTTAAGGTCGTCTATCGTTCCGGGAAGATTTGCGACCTTCGCCACGGGAACGTATTCAAGCGCACCTGCCGCTGTTTTTGCAACGGAAAAACTAAGCGATGCCGAACGTCTTCTCGGGATTATGACTCCGTGTGCGCCCGCTGTTTCGGCAGTTCTGACTATTGCTCCGAGGTTTCTCGGATCTTCAAGTTCGTCTAAGATTATGATGAACGGTTCTTCGTTTCTGCTCTTTGCAAGTTCAAACATATCGTCAATGCTTGCGTACTCATGAGCTGCAGCAAACATTATGATTCCCTGATGGTTTTCGCCGCCGCAAAGGGTGTCGAGTTTTTTTGCGTCAACCTCTTTTATGACTATCCCCTTTTCCTTACACCTTGAAATTATTCTTCCGAGTGAGCCGTTTTTCTCGCCTCTCGTCACTAAAACCGAGTCTATCGGTCTGCCGCTTGAGATAGCCTCCGATGCCGCATTTCTTCCTATTATCATATCGGGATTTTCGTTTTCCCTGTTTTTATCGTTATATCTTTCCTTAGCCATAGCTTTTCCTCCGACGGATACAATTATATGTCAGTTTACAGTATAACATATTACTAACTTAAAAGCACTATTTTTTTCAACTTTTTCAGTGAATATATTGTAAAAACTCAAAGCTTTTGTACTTATTTTTTCTGTGATATATTAAGACTTGTATTGACTGATTTACTTTATGATGATAAAATATAGAATGAAGTAGTTTTGAAAATATCAAAATTATGCACATTCTTTCATAATCCGAGGTAGAAAATGAAAAGAAACAAGAAAAACGACAGTTTTGTACAGGGCAAAACAAGTAACGCTCTTAGTGCAGACGTCTATTCAAAGAGAAATAAGTACAGACGAAAAAGACGGACAACTGCGTTCGCTCTAGCTTTTTCGGGTGTTGTAGTAACCGCTGTCATAGTCTTGCTTGTGGTCAGCTTTATGAAAATAGGAGTTGTTCCGAGTTTCACTATAGAGGCAGGAGAAGATATTCCCGATGCGACCGTCTTTTTCGAGGACGAGGGCATCAAGGCGGCATATCTCTCAAAGGAACTTCCCGACACAAGCGTTCCGAATAATTATTCGCTTAAAGTGAGAAACGGAATACTGATATACGATGTCACACTTAAGGTCGAGGACACCGTTCCCCCTACGGCAAAGACTGTTCCCGTCAGCATCAGAAAAGGTGAAAAGACGGTAGACGCCGCAGATTTTGTCAGAGATATAGAGGATAAAACAAAGGTTGACGTAAGCTTTTTAGAAAGCATCGACTACAGTCTTAACGGTGACAGAGATGTGACTGTCATATTGACCGATGCCGGTGGAAACGAAACGCAGTACACAAGCAGATTGACTGTATATCCGCCCGAGGTACTCCCAAGCTATACCATAGAGGCAGGAAGTGACGGCTATGACGTGAAAGACTTCCTCAAAGAAGGCACTGAAACGGGTGAAGACGACTGCGTTTTAGAAGAATACTTAGACGTACCGCTAAACAAGGTAGAAAAAAACGACATCAAAATAAGCTACGGCGGAGCTGTTTATACCGTGTCGCTCAATGTCGAGGATACGAAAACACCGTCGGCATATATGATGAACTGTTCGACCTATCTCGGAGTCGAGATACCTGCCGAAAACTTTGTCAGCAAAGTCTACGACCAAACAAGCGTTAAGATTTCGTACAAGAAAGCTCCCGATTTTAACAAAGAGGGAAAACAGGTCGTAACGATCGTTCTCAAAGACGAGGGCGGCAACAAAAAGAGCTATGATGTAACGCTGACTGTCATGGAGGACAAGTCACCTCCTGTGATAACGGCACAAAACCGCACCGTATACATCGGTGATAACATTCGTTTCAGCGACGGTGTAAAAGCCGTAGACAAAAACGACGGTGAAGTAAAAGTCAAAGTCGATACGGGAAGTTTCGATAAGACAAAACCCGGTCGATACTTAATAACATATTCGGCAAAAGACAAAGCCGGAAACAAGGCAAGCCGTTCGGTATGGTTCACACTGGCAGAAAAAAGCAGTGAAACCGTAAGTCAGGCAACAATAGATCAGGCATTTAACAAGCTTTACTCTCAGATCATCAAAGGCAGCATGACCGACAAGCAAAAAATGAGAGCCGTCTATGACTATATAAGAGAGAACATAGCCTATAACGGCACATCGGATAAGTCGGATTGGGAGCAAGAGGCTTACAGAGGCATAACAGATAAGCAAGGCGATTCTTTCACTTTCTATTCGGTGTCGAGAAAGCTTTTGACAATGGCAGGAATAGAAAACGAGGGAGTAAAACGCAAATCCGAGCAAAGCAGTCACTACTGGAACAAAGTCAAGTATGACGGCAAGTGGTATCATTTCGACACCTGCCCTCATTACAAGGACTATCCAATCGACAGCTTTATGCTCACGGAAGATGAAATCAAAGCGTACTCGGAGAAAACAAACGGTTATTACTACGAGTACGAAACAATAAAAGGGGAATAAAAATGCGAGTAGTTATCAAAGTCGGAACATCATCTCTGACACACAAATCGGGACATCTTAACATAAGAAAAGTCGAAAATATGTGCAAGGTCTTAAGTGACCTCAAAAACGCAGGACACGAAATAATCCTTGTAAGCTCAGGTGCTATAGCAATGGGGGTCGGAAAGCTCAACTTAACGGAGCGACCGACAGACGTTCCGACAAAGCAGGCGATGGCGGCTATAGGTCAGTGCGAACTTATGTATGTGTACGACAAGCTTTTCTCGGAATACAACCATACTGTCGCTCAGATACTTATTACAAATGACGACATGAAAAATGAACGTAGACACATAAACTTCCAAAACACGATGAACAGACTTTTACAGCTGGGTACTCTGCCTATCATCAACGAGAACGACACTGTTTCTTTTGAGGAGTTCGGTATAGGTGACAACGATACTTTGTCGGCTTTTGTTGCAGTAAGCATCAACGCAGACCTTTTGATACTTCTTTCGGATATAGACGGACTTTATACCGCAGATCCGCACAAAGACCCGAACGCAAAGCTCATACCCGTCATTGAAGAAATAGACGAAAACGTCATTTCCGTTGCAGGCGGTGCAGGTTCGGAGCGTGGCACAGGCGGTATGAAAACGAAAATAAATGCCGCACTGACAGTCACTCAAAGCGGCACGGATATGATAATAGCAAATGCGGCAGACATTGAAAAACTTTACGAGATATTCGACGGTCAAAACGTCGGCACTCGCTTTATAGGAAAGAGGGACACAAAATGACAACTTATGAGATTTTAGTCAGTGCAAAAAAAGCAAGTAAAGCTATTGCACTGCTTGACACCGAAAGCAAGAACAAAGCAATAGAAACCATGGCGGATTG
>CAYWDD010000122.1:0-5316 GCA_964456935.1 uncultured Faecalibacterium sp.
GCCTTATTTTCTTCTTCTCGATTTTGACTGTCCTGTACCAAAGCATTTTTGTATTCTTCCTCGGTATCTGATAATCGTTTTTTCAAATTCTCCAGCTTAGTCATTAACTTGTCTTTCTTCTCCATATACTCTTCGACGGTTAAATCTCCGAAACGGTACATTTCGTAAAGCTCAAGCTTTTCTCTGTCGATAGAGGATATTTCTGATGAAAGAGAGTCAAGCTGCCGTTTTATTTCGGTATGTTTGTTTTTATTTTCAGGCACCGAGTTTCGGACGCTTAGCCTTATAAGCGATAGCTGTGCTTTTAATGCCTCGAAAATCACATTTTCCATAACATTTTTTCTGAATCTGACTTTTTCGCATTCGCTTTTCTCGTGGAATCTGTGAGAGCTGCAAGCGAAAACGGTTCCGTTTGCCTTTTCAAGCTTTCGTCCGCAATATGCACAGACATAAACTCTGTCGCTTGTCGGAAGTATCTGCTTTGTGCACTTCTTACGGCGCTGTATTTTCTCGTTGGCTGTCCGGAATTCTTCCAAAGTAACTATCGGCTCGTGTGCATTCTCACGCACAATCCATTCGTCGGGAGAGCATTTTCTTTGAGATTTATCTCTTATAAATCTGCTTTCATAGGTATGATTGACCATCGTGCCTGTGTACTTAATGTTTGAAATCATCTCGTGGATTCGCATATGCGACCATTGTTGACTTTTATGTTTCTTATACCGTACCCCTTTATATTGACCGGGAGTCGGAACTCCGTCGTCATTAAGTCCTTTTGCAACTTGCGTTGTTGTCTTTCCGGATATAATTTCAGCAAACACTCTGCGTACAACTTTGGCGGCTTCTTCGTCTATAACCATTTGGTGCTTATCGCTTTCGGAAGGCTTATAACCGTACAGAACACAGCTGAGATAGTGTGCATCTTTTTGTTTAAGTCCCATTGCACTCTTTACTTTCTTTGAAAGGTCTTTGCTGTAATAGTCATAGATAAGATTTCTGAAAGCGATATCCATTCCGCTTGTTTTACCCGAATAATCATTGCTGTCGTAATAGTCATTTATGGATATTATTCTGATTCCGAGAAACGGAAAAATATGCTCCAGATAATCGCCTACTTCGATATAATTTCTTCCGAAACGGGAAAGGTCTTTGACTATAATGCATCCGATTTCGCCTTTTTTTACAAGCTCTATCATTTTTGAAAAGCCTTGTCTGTCAAAGTTCGTTCCGGTGCAACCGTCATCAATGAATTCCAAGACTTTGTAACCTGCAAACTCTTTGTTATCCGAGATGTACTTTTGAATAAGTCTGCGTTGCGACAGAATGCTGTTGCTTTCGTCCTTTGCCGAATCGGTTTTCTTATCAACGTCCTCAAGGGATATACGCATATACATTGCAAGATTCTTTGTCATTATGCCACCTCCGCTGAAAGTCTGTCGCAAAGATGCATAAGAGCTTCGATTTCGTCAAAGTATTTTAAGGTGATTTCAATTTGATTTTCTGCGTTAATGCTGATTTTTTCGATAAAAGCTTCAATTATTTCTGCCGATACTTCAGTAATTTTACTGTACTTTTTTACAAGCCGTTTCCAGTTGCTTTCATCTTTGGATTGTTTGTGAGCTTCAGACAGCAATACATCAGCCTCAGAAATTTCTCGTTTGAGTTTTTCTATATCCGACATCAAAATATCTCGGTTGTCGGAGTACTCGGACGCCGAAAGAAAGCCTTCTTTTAAGTCTGCATACATAGAACTCAATATAGATTCCTTTTTAGCAATTTTCTCGCAAATATCTTTCAATTTGCTATTATTGTCAGCAGAAACTGCCTTTTGCTTTTTTACTGCTAATAGCCGTTTTAGTGTTTTTTCCATATCAACGAACAACTCAATGTGCTTATTGATAAGCTCTGTTATCGCTAAGTCCATATCAGCTTTTCTTATTTTGACATCGGAACAGCCGTTTTTTCCGTGTTCCGCATATGTGGGACACTTGAACGTGAAATATGCCTTATCCTTTTTACTGTTAAAAGAACGGTGCAGTTTCATAACTCTTCCGCAGACAGCACATACAAATTTTTTGCCATATAGGTTTTCGTTTTTCGGAAGGTGCGAATACTTTCCGCTGTTTGCTCGTGTTCTTTCTGCAGCTTCCGTGTTTACTTGCTGTACTCTTTCAAATAGGTCATAATCAATAATTGCCTCGTGTGTATTCTCTACTATGATATATTCATCTTCGCAAGTTCTGTGAAAAGTTTTTCCCTCATACAAGCACTGACTTGACTTTTTCTGTACCAGATTACCGATATAAACGACATTCGACAGTATTTCCGTTATCATATGCTTGTTCCAAAGAATTCTGCCGAGTTTATCGTTGTTATTGGTAATTATACCGCAATGCCTTTTATACTCACCGGGAGATAAAACGCCTTCATCATTAAGAGTCCTGTTTATGCTCATATAACTGTGACCGTCCGCTCTTAATGCAAATATTCTCTTGACAATATCGCAGACATTATAATCAATAACAAGATGATTCTTGTTTTGGGAATCTTTAAGATACCCATACGGAGCATAGTTGCCTATATAATCGCCTCGCATCATTTTTGTGCGAAGTGCCGACGTTACCTTTCTTGAAATGTCCTTTGCGTAATAATCGTTTACGATGTTTTTCAGAGAAACGGAAAGAGCAGAGCCTGAAACATCGGTTTCCGTATCATAATCATCATTGACCGATATAAACCTCAGCCCAAAGAACGGACATATTTTTTCAATAAAATCTCCTGTTTCAATGTAGTTTCTTCCGAGTCTTGATAAGTCCTTCACGATTACACAGTTTACAAGTCCTTTTTTTACATCGCTCATCATACGGTTATACTCGGGACGATCAAAATTAGTACCTGTGTATCCGTTGTCGATATAAATATCAATCTTTTCAAGATACGGTCTTTCGGAAACATACTTTTCAAGAAGCGATATTTGATTACAGATAGAATCAGACTCCTTACCGTTATCTTCTACGGAAAGTCTTACATAAAGAGCTGTATTCCAAATTCGTATTGCATCAACAGTTGGATTGCATTTCACATCTTCACTTTTTCGTGATACTCGTGCCAATTATACCGCCTCCTTCTTCTGATGTTCGATAAATTCGGAAGCTGCGGCAAATTGGTCCTTGTGACACATTATAACTTCTATTTCGTTATTTGCACCAACGTAGATTTTGTCAATAAGATTCACTACTATTGTTCTGTTAAGGCTATCTATGCCACGGTATTTGGTAAACTGTGAAAGCCAGCCTTGCTTATCGGTAAGCCCCTCGGAAACACTGTTAAGGTCACTTTCCAAGGACATAATCGTTTCCCCGATTGCCGCTATTTTTTCGTCGTATTCTTTCTTAAAGGTATGATATTCGTCTTCGGTAATAATTTCTTCCCGAAGATCTTCATAAAGACTTGCCTTTAATCGCTTCACTTTTTGAATTGCTTCATTTTGTGCAGTGATTTTTCTTTTCAGTTTTTCAACCTCTCGCTTTTCCCACGCCAAGCTTTCGATGGCTTTCAAAGCTCTTTCTGTTTCAAGGAGAATGTCAATCTGAGATTTTACAAATGCAAATACGGCTTCGTATAATACTTCTTCCTTTATGTTGTGAGGGAAGCAATCGGTTGTGCCTTTCTTATGACCGTTGCATATGAGGTAGGCATATTCTTTATTTCCGCTTTTGGAAACCTTGCGAACCATAGTGCTTTTACAGTCGGCACAAAAGACTTTGCCCGAAAAAATGTGTACCTTGTCTTTTCCTTTGGGACTTCGTGTATCATCAAGCAATATTCTTTGAACCAACTCAAACTGTGATTTTGAAACTATCGCTTCGTGGGCATTCTCGGTTCTCGACCATTCATTTTCAGACTTTTTTACGGTCTTTTTTACCTTGTAGTTAGGTGTTGTGGTTTTGCCTTGCAAAAGAGTGCCGGTGTAAATTTCATTAGACAGAATTCTATACACCGCAACAGCACTCCAAAGTGATTTTTTATGCTTTTGAAAAGCGTATTTTTCCTTTGAACCGTTTGCCTTTTTATACTCGATAGGAGAAAGAACACCTCTTGCGTTTAAGCTTTCTGCAATACGTTCCGCACTCATTCCTTCGGTTTTCATACGAAAGATGTCTTTGACAACCGCAGCCGCAGTTTCATCAACCGCAAGTTTGTTCTTGCTTTCGGAAGAACGTCTGTAACCGTAAACAACACGGCTGCCGACAAATTCTCCGTTTCTTCTCTTAACATCAAGGTTACTTCTTACTTTTACGGAAATATCCCTGCAATAAGAGTCATTTATCAGGTTCTTGAAAGGAAGAATAAAATCGTTAGCCGCAGAATTATCTGCCACATTATCATAGTTATCGTTTATGGCAATAAACCTTACGCCAAGCGACGGAAATATCTTTTCGATATATCTGCCACTCTCGATGTACTCTCTTCCGAATCTTGATAAGTCTTTTACGATAATACAGTTTATGATTCCTTTCTTTACATCGGAAATCATATCCTTAAATCGTGGTCTGTCAAAATTTGTTCCTGTAAAGCCGTCGTCACAGTATTCGTCATAAACTGTTATTTCGGGACGCTGTTTTACAAAGTCCTTTATCAAAAGACGCTGACTTGCAATACTGTTACTTTCATTTTTGCCGTTAAAGCACGACAAGTCGCCATCATCTTTGGAAAGTCTAAGATAAATGGCGGCTCTGTATTCGATATCTTTAATTATTTGCATAATAAACCGCTCCTGTTACTTTATAAGGCTGCCCTCAAACATAACCGGAGTTTCGCTGTATTTTGTCCGTAAATATAATAACACACATTAAAGCAAAAATCCAGCTTGCAAATTGCAAAATTCGGATGTAATTTTTTGAAACTATTCCGAAAATTACATATTTGCTATCATATTTACAAAATTATCGCTTATAGTGTTTTCATTTCCGGAAAAAGAAACTTTTACTATCACATCTCCGACTTTGAATTTATAAGGGTTTTTGATTTGTTCGACATAAGATTTTATACGTTCTTCCGTTGGAAGACTTTTATCAATTTTAACATCTCTTATATCAACCAAAGATGAAAGCACATTGTCAGTATTATTTATATTTTCACTCAATTTTTTCACCTCTGCATTTATTGTTACCACAATTTTCCTTTATATTCCGAATTGATTTATTACGCCCCTTTTTAACAGCCGAAGGCAATCGGCGTACATAGCATTTCAGCTCTCCCGGGTACTCCGCGAGGTGCGTACACAAGTATCAATTACTGACCGTGCGTTTCATT
>CAYWDD010000123.1:0-5308 GCA_964456935.1 uncultured Faecalibacterium sp.
CCTCGTAAGCACTCTTATACTTAGTAACGAAACTCTGAGTCTTTTCATCTGCAGCGTCTGCTACGAACGGAGTAAGGAGCATTACACCTTCAGCAAGTGTGGTGTCAAAGCCCTTCATTGTAAGAATACCGTCCATACCGTCAACACCGAAGAATGTCGGCTGATAGCCCATGTCCTTAGCCTGCTTAAGGATAACTGATGCCGGCTGATAGTAGATGGGAAGGAATACAGTTGTAGCACCTGCTGCCTGAGCTGCTGTGAGCTGAACAGAGAAGTCTGTAGCTGTGTCCTTAGTGAATGTGCCTTCGTAAACGACCTCAAGACCCTTTACCTTAGCTTCCGAAACGAATGTGTCACGGATACCCTGTGAGTAAGCGTCATCGTTTCTGTAGATTATAGCGATCTTGCCGTCCTTAAGGTTTTCTGAGATGTAGTCAGCCGAAGCAGTACCCTGGTTCGGGTCTGTAAAGCAAACCTGGAACATATTGTCCTTGCCGTCGATAACGTCAAGTGAAGATGCAGACGGAGTGATAGCAAATACTCTGTCCTTATAAACTTCTGAAGAAACAGAGATAGATGAACCGGTAGTTGTCGGTCCGACGAGAACCTGCATACCCCAGTCAAGGAGTGTGTTGTAAGCATTGACAGCCTTTTCACCGTCAGCCTCATCGTCTTCTGCACGATACTCGAACTGGATTCCGCCAAGAGCGTTTATCTCATCAACAGCGATCTTTGCGCCGTTGGCAACTGCGTTACCGTAGATAGCAGCGTCACCTGTAAGGGGTCCGATCACACCGATCTTAAATGTACCCTTAGCATCTGCTGAGTTGTCCGAATTTCCTGTGTTTTCCGCAGCGTTTGTGCTTTCGGAATTATCGGGATTTGTGTTTGTGTTGCTGTCGTTGTTGCCGCAAGCTGCGAAGATGCAAAGGCAAAGAGCTGCTGCAAGCACGAGAGCAAGAATCTTTTTGATTTTCATTAAAATCAAGACCTTTCATTTTTGATTACACTAAATAGGGCTACACCCTTTTTATGTTGTAGCGATTATAACATTACATATTGTAATTGTCAACAGTTTTTACACATTTCAGCTCTTTTCACAAAATGTACAAATTTTGACGGCAATTTCAAGCATTATGCACAAAAAATCGTGCCTTTTAGACACGATTCATGAGTTTTGTCGAGGTTTTCGGTTAAATTTGCGATTGAAAGTCCATTACAAATTGTCATGGAGTGTTGGACTGTTTTGCATGGAACTGCATAAAAATGTGAATTTTACTGCTCATTATACAGCTCTTTTACAACTTCTTCGGCACATTCTATGAAAATTTTTGTGTTTTCCGATGCCGCTTTCATTGATTTTAAGCATATGACAAGCTCTCTGTGTGCCGCCGGTGTTATCGGAAGTGATATAACGTCGTTTTTGTTGCCGTGCATAACAAGTTCGGAGAGAATACTTACCCCCATGCCGTGTTCGACCATGTATATGACCGTAGGGTCGTCAACATATGTCGGCTCAATGTCGGGACTTACGTTGTCCTTTTCGAAGAATCTGACTATATCCTTGTCAAAACCGTAATACGGCATGATAAAGTCCTGTCCGTCAAACTGCTTTATAGGATAGCTGTCAAGCTGTGCGTACTTTTCATTGTTGGGAAGGATTGCAAGCAACGGGTCATCGTGCAGATGGATAAATTCGAGATTCGGATAATCTTGGCGGCTTGCAAGAGCAATATCGACTTCTCCCGAACTTACCATTGAGTAAACACCGTCAATGCTGCTTGAGCTTATTTCGACCGAAACATCGGGGAGTATTTCATGAAAGCGTCTGATTATGTGCGGCAACCAGTGCATGATAATGCTCGTGTACGCACAGACTTTGATGCTGTCGTTCTTGTTTCGCCTTATCATGGAAACTTCTTTGTCGAACTGATCGCTGTGTATAAGCAAAGTCCTTATGATAGGTATGAGCCTTTTACCCTCGGAAGTCGGAAAAACACCGCTGTGACTTCTTATCAGCAGGGGAAAACCCAATTCTTTTTCAAGACCGCTTATCATGTGGGTTATTCCCGACTGAGTGTACCCCATGATTTCGGCAACTTTAGTAAGACTGCCAAGGTCAACTGCATTTATGAATACTTCAAGTTTTTTGATATCCATATTATCACCTTTATTCAAGATACTTTCGTCTTAATGTTTCCTGCTTTTCTTCATCAAAGTTTAAAGCTTTCGTCAGATAGTTTTCGACTGAACCGTAGTTTCTTTCTATAGCCGAAAAAGCCGATTCGAGATATTCGGGCTTTACCGACAACAGATATTTAAGATGGTTTGCGACATTCTTATCCCATACGAACAAGTCAAGGAGAAGATAAAGCCAAAAGTTGGTCATCTTGTAATATTCGTCCGTTATAAGGAAGTCTTTGATTATGGTTTCTCTGTCAACTCTCAAAACGGTCAACAGTAAAGCAGTGGCAACACCTACTCTGTCTTTTCCTGCCGCACAGTGCCACAATACACTGCCGTCTTTTTGCTTAAGTAAGACGTCGAAAAATTTTGCATATCCTTTTTGAGAATGTTCATCTAAAACGATACCCTCATAAAGATTGCTCATAAACTCCATAGGCTTTGTCTTAATACCTTTGAAATTCTTCGGCATATCAATTTTTCTTGACCTTTCACGAGTGATACCGAGAGTTTTTTCTTTAAGTATCGGGTCAAATATGTTTTCAACATTGTCAAGCACGGGGTCGGGTTTCTGGTCACGTTCGGTTTCCGTCCTGAAATCGACGACTGTTCTAAGGTTGTAGTCGTTTAGCAAAATGTCGAGATCGCTTTTTGTTGCTTTGAATAACTCACCGCTTCTTATCAGCTTTTTCTCTTTTATTTTCTTGCCGTCAACGGTGACTGTACCACCGAGATCTCTTGTATTTTCAAGTTTTTTTAATTTAATCCTACTCATTTTATCGCTGCCTTTAGTTTTATTCTTGATTTTAATTTCTACTGCAACTGCTTGCTTTCAGCCTGTACAGCCTGCCTACTCTCATCTTGGCGAACTTCCCTACAGCGGGAGCGTGGGGACGTTACCCACTCGCCTGCGGCTCGGGGCACCCGCCCCCGCGTTTGCTCTCCCGCCATCTCTTATTATTTTTTACTTTCGCTTTCCGGCAAAGCCTTTTCACCTTTGAAGTTCTCTTTCCTCGGGTGGAATACGTCCGCTATTTCGGATACCGTAACGTAAGATGTCGGGTCTATCTCCGCCACAAGCTGTTTCATGGTTTCTATCTGAAATCTGTTCAGCACAACATAAAGCATTGTTTTCGGTGAATCCGAATAATATCCTTTAGCGTCCATGACGGTTATTCCGCACTCGAATGTTTCCGATATTGCCGCACCGACTTCATCGGGTTTTACCGTAACTATCATAGCGGCTTTTGCCCTGTCGAAACCTTCGACAATAAAGTCTATCGTCTTGAGTCCTGCCGCATAGGTCACTATCGAATAAAGAGGAAGTATCCAACTGTCCATGACTATTCCGCATACTATATATAATAAGACATTGTAAATCATGACGAAAGTTCCGACCGAGATGCCGAGTTTCTTCGCAAAGATGACAGCCATGACTTCGATTCCGTCCATAGCACCGCCGAAACGTATCGCAAGACCGCTGCCTATACCCGAAATAATGCCGCCGAACAACGCACAAAGAAGAAGGTCCGAACCTGCAAGAGGAGATGCCATGCTGACATCTATCGGCAAAACATCTGTTATAAGCCAAGCCGCAACCGAATATATGCTGACCGTGTAAATAGCATACACCGTGAAAACAACACCCTGTCTTTTAAGTCCGTAGAGGAACAGGGGTACATTCAAAATAAGCAAAAACAGTGACAAGGAAAAAGTTTCGGGTGTGATTTGAGATAGAAGTATCGACGTTCCCGAAATGCCGCTGTCGTACAGGTTGACCGGTGCGATGAACACAGTAACACCGATCGCATTTATAATACCTGCGAGAGTGAGAAGAAGAAAATTTTTGATTTTGAATTTACGAAGCTTGTTTAATACAGACATAATACGCCTCCCAAATAGAATATTCATTTAATTATATCATATCCTCATGAAATAATCAAATGTATAACAGCGATTTAATTCATATTCATAATTCATCATAATTGTATTATTTTTGCGATGCTCCGATATTGCTATTTTCAGTCGGATATGATAAAATTTAGTCACAATCTTAAAAGGAGAGTGAAGAAAATGCCAATCAGCGGCGGAGGCGGTGGCGGAGGTTCAAGTTCCGGCGGCGGATTCAGCTCGGGCGGTATGCACACCACCGGTACAGGTTTTAATAATTACAATTACGGAATGGAAAATCATAATTACGGACATAATTCAGGCAGAGGACCGAGAAGAGGACGAGGTTCGGGCTTGTTTGCCATAATCATCAGATGTATTATTATACTGGTGATAGCAGGTTCATTGGTCTTTGACTTTCTTGATCTCGGGGACTCACCTGATACCGAGTATGTCTATAGCGAACTTGTCGACGATGAAAACTATACGGCAGTTACGACAAGAAAGGAAAAGCTGGACGAAAGCCTGTGCGAAAAAACCGAAAATTATCTTTACGACAGCTATCAGACGGGATTTATCAAAAAGCCGAAGAAACTTGCGGAGGCATTTGAAAATTTCTATAACATGACAGGTATAGAGCCTTGCCTTTACATAACCGATGACCCATATGAAGAAGACTACGAACAGCTTGCATATGATAAGTACCTCGAACTTTTTAACGATGAGGGACACCTGCTCATATATTTCTATGCAAACCCCGACTTCTTTGAATACTCTTATCACTTGATGATAGGAACGGACACAGCGGAGGATATCCTTGATGAACCGGCTTTGTCAAATCTCAGGGTTCACCTTAACAGCTTAGGTAAAAACGATGAGATATATGACGACGTGAGCGACTCATACGACTATACGGACGAACTGTGTTCTGCATTGACTGAAAGCATAGACGAGATAATGACACGTACTGAATATGTACCCATAGAAACCGAGTCGTTACCGACAAGCAAGCCGACGGACGCAGAAAGCGTTTCGACTTTACAGCCTGTGCCGACAGAGGTCCAGACAAATGCCAATTCATCGGGCGAACTTATATCGCTTTCGGGAGCTTTTTCTGTCATTTTGATTATTACGATAATCGTTGTTGCCCTTGTCGGTATCATTTTGATATCGAAAGCAAGAAACAATACAAAGCTTGACGAATATCATTCGGACAGAACAGATAACGATTACA
>CAYWDD010000124.1:0-5306 GCA_964456935.1 uncultured Faecalibacterium sp.
TCGAAGTTACGATCAATCATAACGGAGTTATTTTCAGAGCACAGGAAAGATCCGACGATATGATTGATGCTCTCGACAATTGTGTCGATGTTCTTGTGAGACAGATAAGAAAGAACAAGACAAAGCTTGAGAAAAAATTTAAAAATGCGGCACCTATCGATTTTTCCGAATTTACCGATCAGGTAGCTGAAGAAGAGGAATTTGAGCTTGTCAGAACAAAGAATGTTCCGCTCAAGCCGCAAAGCGTTGACGAAGCTATACTTCAAATGAATATGCTCGGACATCTGTTCTATATGTTTATCAATTCCGAGACAAATGATATATGCGTGGTCTACGCAAGAAAAGACGGAGGCTACGGCTTGCTTATTCCCGAAAAAAGCTGAAAGTTGATTGAAAAAGCTGATACAATATGATATAATACGGTGGTACTTTTGTACCATCGTATTTTTTGCTAATTCACGAAAGAAAGGTATAATATATGCGTATAAACTTTGTCATTCCCTGCTTGCTGGGACTTGAATCGATAATAGCCAACGAGATGAAAGATCTCGGTGCTCAGGATGTTGTCTGCGAAAACGGAAGAGTTCTCTTTTCGGGCGATGAGTATATGCTTGCAAGAGCGAATATTTGCTCACGCTATGCCGAGAGAATACAAATACTTGTCGGTACATTTGAAGCGCACAGCTTCGAAGACCTCTTTCAGGGAACGAAGGCACTTGAGTGGGAAAATTGGATAGGCGCTCAAGATGCGTTCTCCGTTAAGGGATATTCGATAAATTCCGACCTTTTCAGTGTCAGCGACTGTCAGGCTATAATCAAAAAGGCGATAGTCGAGAGAATGAAAACCAAGTATAACATTTCGTGGTTTGACGAAACAGGTCCTGTGTACCAAGTGCAGTTTTCGATAATGAAAAACCAAGTCAGCCTGCTTTTGGATACATCGGGTGCAGGACTTCATAAACGTGGTTATCGACTTGAGGCTAACTTAGCTCCGATAAAAGAAACTATAGCCGCCTCACTTGTCAACATTGCTCGTGTCAGATCCTATCATACTTTGTACGACCCAATGTGCGGTTCGGGTACAATACTGATCGAAGGTGCAATGTATGCAAACAATATAGCCCCGGGTGTGAACAGACACTTCTCTGCCGAAAGATGGCTTAACATTCCTCAAAGCGTTTGGAGCGAGGAAAGAGAAAGAGCAAAGTCTTTAGCTTTAACGGACAGTCAGTTCATCGCTTACGGCTCGGATATAGACCAAGCGGCTCTTGATATAGCGAAGATAAACGCAAAAAGAGCAGGAGTCGAAAAGTACATTCACTTTGAAAAAGCCGACATTAAAGACTTCACTAAAAAAAGCGACAAGGGAACGGTTATATGCAATCCGCCCTACGGTGAACGACTTCTTGATATCGAACAGGCAAACGCACTTTACCGCCTCATGGGTAAAAAGTTTAAACCCGAACGAGGCTGGGCGTACTATATAATCGCTCCGAACGATGAGTTTGAAAAGCAGTTCGGAAGACGTGCGGACAAGAGAAGAAAGATATACAACGGCATGATTAAATGCCAATATTATATGTACTTTAAATAAGGAGGAGCAAAATGGAAATTAAAGAGCTTTGTTTAAAGCTTGCCGACTCGATCGGTGTTTCGGGTGACGAAATAAAGACGGACGAGCTTGCCCGTCAAATTCTGTCCGAGTATGCCGACACACATATCGACCGAATGAACAACGTCATAGGAAGAATCGAGGGCAAGGGAAAGAAGTTTTTACTTGATGCTCACGTCGACCAAATCGGTCTTATCGTCAGAGGAATAAACGAAAAAGGCTTTGTGCTTTTCGATAAGTGCGGCGGTGTAGATCCGAGAACGCTCATCGGCAGCGAAGTCGTTGTTTTGGGTGAAAAGCCGCTTTTCGGAGTGGTATGTTCAGTTCCGCCTCATCTTGCAGGCGATGACGATAAATTGCCCGAAATAACAAAAATGGCAATAGATATCGGCTTTTGTAAAGATGAAGCCGAAAAGTTCGTTTTCCCGGGTGACAGAATAATATTCAGAAATAAACAGCATGAGCTTTTGGGTACAAGACTTTCAAGTGCCGCATTTGACGACAGAGCCGGTATAGCAGTCTTGTTAAGAGCAACGCAGATACTAAAAGAAGAAGGCTTTAATGCAGACTTGACGGTCATGTTATCATCACAGGAAGAAGTCGGTGGTGCAGGAGCTATGACAGGCTCTTTCTCAAATCAAGCCGATGAGGCGATCGTAGTTGACGTGACCTTTGCAACACAACCGAGTGTCGATAAAGAAGAAAGCGGTGAACTCGGAAAAGGTCCGCTCATAGGCTTTGCTCCCGTGCTTGACAGAAAAATGTCGCTCGACCTTGTAAAGACGGCAAAAGAACACGGCATACCATACAGCTGTGAAGTTATGGGCAGATCAACGGGAACAAACGCAGATAAAATAACGGTCAGCGGAAAGGGCATAAAGACAGCTATAGTTTCCGTGCCGCTTCGCAATATGCACACTGCCGTTGAAGTTATAGACACAGACGACATAGAATATTGTGCAAAGCTCATAGCTTACTATATTTTAGAAAACGGAGGCAAAGAAAATGCTTGATTATTTGAAGGAACTTTGCCTTATAAACGGCACTTCGGGGAGAGAAGAAAAAGTCAGGGAATATATCATATCAAAGATTTCCGATAAAGCCGATATAACAGTCGATCCTCTCGGAAATGTTATAGCTTTCGTAAAAGGCGAAAACAGAGCAAAAAACAAAGTTATGATCTCCGCTCACATGGACGAAGTAGGATTTATAGTCAGATATATAACAGATGACGGCTTTTTAAAATTCACACCTGTAGGCGGAGTTGACGAAAAAGTCATATTCGGCAGAAATGTAACCGTAGGTGACAGCAATATCCCGGGTGTAGTTTGCGTAAAGCCGATACACCTTTGCGAAAAGGACGATTTAAAGAAATGCCCCAAGATAAAGGATATGTGCATTGACATAGGTGCATCATCAAGAGAAGAGGCTGAAAAATTCGTGTCGATAGGCGACAGCGTTTATTTCGTTTCTGATTATGTTGAGTTCGGTAACGACCTTGTAAAATCTAAAGCGATAGACGACAGATTCGGCTGTGCGGCAATGCTTAAAATGATAGACGAGGGCGTAAAGTACGACACATATTTTACTTTTGTCGTTCAGGAGGAAGTCGGATTAAGAGGCTCAAAGACTGCGGCATTTACAGTCGATCCCGATTATGCCATAGTCCTCGAATCAACAACGGCATCTGACATAGCCGACACTCCCGAATCCGAAAGCGTTTGCTTTTTAGGTAAGGGCGCTGCGGTTTCGTTTATGGACAGAGCCACGTTGTACAACAGAGAATTATTCAAAATGTCAAGGGAAACAGCCGAGAAAAACGGTATCGCTTGGCAGACTAAAACGACCGTTGCAGGCGGAAACGATGCAGGTTCGATACACATAAGCAGAGGCGGTGTGTACACACTTGCGATATCTATTCCGTGCCGCTATATCCACTCTGCGACCTGCGTTGCAAACACAAAGGATATGCAAAGCGTTTATGACCTTGCAAAGCTTATGAATGAGGAATTTGCGAATGCTTCGCTTGATAAATGAGGAAGATATAGCCGAAGTTTTAACCTTTTGCGACAGTGAGGCAATCGGAACAAGAGTCGGTGCATACCTTAAAGCTTATCGGACGGACATGGACTTTGCTCTTTTTTGGCAACAGATAAAGGACGAAAAAATAACCGCCGCCGTAAGTAAAATCGACGGTGACATGACCGTGTGCGTAAGCGATAGCACGGATTATGACGAGCTTTCCGAGTTTATCCGCATCATCGGTTTCACCACGCTCTTTTCGCAGGCAGAGTTTTTCAAAAAGCTGAATCTTGACTGCGTACACGGAGATATATTGAAATTTAAAGGCAGTACAAAGCCCGACAGCGCCGTTAAATTCGACATTGAGCCTTCGGCACTGTACAGACTGGCATATTGTGAAAATTCGAACGAAATCAATAAAGCCGAATATCTTCCGTGGCTGTCGGATTTTACGTTCAGACAAAGAAGAAATATGCTCAACTCGGTCGGCATCTATGATAGCGAAACGCTTGTTTCCTGTGCTTTAACGAGTGCGGAAACGGAAAAGTCGGCAGTGATAAGTGCAGTCGCAACAGATAAATCTCATCGCAGGCAGGGTCTTGCGGCAAGATGCATCTTGGCACTTTCTTATAAGCTTGTAAAAGACGGAAAAGAAAATATCTTTACCATGACGGAGAAAAGCGAACTTACCGAGTATTATAAAAGCCTAGGCTTTGTAAAAAAAGGTAAGTGGGGCAGACATACCGCACGGTAGAAAGGGACATATATGTTTGGAATATGCGATAAAATCAACGAAATATCAAAAACGGCATTGGAAAACGTAAAGCCGTATTTTGCACAGATAGAAAACGTAACGGAGTATAATCAACAGAAAATGCTTAAAGCGTTTATTGATAATTACGTCAGCGAATCAATGTTTGCAGAGTCAACAGGTTACGGCTACGACGACAGGGGCAGAGAAACCATAGACAAGGTTTTCGCTCAGGCTGTCGGAGCTGAGGACTCTATAGTAAGACATAATTTCACTTGCGGTACACATACGCTTGCGGTGGCTTTGTTCGGTGTCTTAAGAACAGGTGATACCATGCTTTGTGTAACGGGAACACCTTACGACACGATTCAGCCTGTCATCGGCATTTCACAAACAGATGCCGATATGGGTTCACTTAAGGACTACGGTATCAACTATAAGCAAGTCGATCTTGACGAAAACGGCAGAATAGACCTTGATGCAATAGAAAATGCCGTTGACAACAGCATAAAAATGGTCTATATTCAGCGTTCAAGAGGATATAATTTAAGGGCATCTCTTTCCGTAAAGGAGATAGGCGAAATAGTAAAAGTGTCCAAGAAAAAGAATCCGAACGTTGTCGTAATGGTCGATAACTGTTACGGCGAATTTGTTGAAAAGACAGAACCGACTTCAGTCGGTGCGGATCTTATAGCAGGGTCGCTTATCAAAAATCCAGGCGGTGCTATAGCAAAGACAGGAGGCTATATAGCAGGCAGACATGACTTAGTCGAAAAGTGCGCTTACAGGCTGACAACTCCCGGCCTCGGCAGGGAGGTCGGAGCAACTCTCGGTCAGTCAAGAGAACTTTTCATGGGCATATATAATGCACCGCACGTTGTCGGTGAGGCTGTAAAGACAGCTGTCTTTGCAGCAGAAGTG
>CAYWDD010000125.1:0-5293 GCA_964456935.1 uncultured Faecalibacterium sp.
ATGTCTTTAAGGCAACAAAAACATACCTATTAAAACAGTGAAGCACTTCTCAAGCGATTTGAGAAGTGCTTTTTCTTTTTACTGCTTTTTCAACTTAATTATCACGCTCTCGAACGGTTTCAACTTCAAAATCATACTACTGCCGTAGTTGTATGTCGTGTTGTCGTTTTCCGATTGACATGGATATATGTTACGGCACTTTACATTTTGCAGTGAAGTCGGTGTACCTATATTTTTGTCAAGCTTTAAGTTCACTGTCGCTTTCTTGTTGTCGGGATTTCGCAAGGCTATTATACCTTCGTTTTCGTCTTTATCCCATGAAATATAACCGTATGCCTCGTTTTTAAGCGGATCGCCGCCGTAGTATTCGGCATTTTTCAGTATGTGATAGTTCTCCTGCTGACATTTCATTGCGTTTGTCAGGCTTATCCACTTTTGCTCGTTCATCATTGACGGTGAAAGGTGAAGTTCGTTTAACGCTTGACCCCTGACGATGCACCAATAGATGTACTTTTCAAATTCGTCATCGGTGTAATTCACCTTTGCCTCGTTGCCGTAAATAGGCTCGTGATTATAAATGCCTTTTGTCGGTACTTGCAGTTTTCTTCGGCAAAGGCAGTCGTAATATCTTCCGTCACGGTATGTTATCTCGGCATCTACCTGTGCTTGATTTTTGACATTATCGGCAAAGCCTATGTCACTGCTGTTTTGCACCCATATCGAATTTACCCACTGTAACCACCACGGGGAAACATTGACATAGCAAGTCATGTTTATCCATATGTCGCTTTTTACTTCTCTGAGTGCGTTATAAAGCTCTATCCACTTTGTCCACATATCCGTCACGAAATACATATCTTCATATCCGCCGACCATGTGATCATGCTTACGGTTGCGGCACGGAGCTAATGCAAAACCGTCAAATTTCCAGTAATTTATGTCGTTGAGCTTTGTCTGTTCGATCAAGAAATCCTGCAACTTTGAAATATACTTTGTCGAGGCAACGCAGATATCTTTCGCACGTCTGTTGACGTAGCCGTTCTTGTGCCACTGAAATCTCTTTGCGAATCTGTAAACATCGTTGTATCCGCCTCTCGGACCTAACCACATTCCGAAGTTGCTGTCAAGCTCCTTACAAAACTCGGAAACTTTCTTTACGCCTTGGGGGAATTTTTTGTTAAAGCTCCAAAACGGTGCTTTCATATCCACCCAGCCGTCATCGACGACATAACTTGCTATCGGCAAGTCTGAATACTGCGACAACTTATCATGTACCTGCTTAAAGGAAACCAAGATGTTGTTTTCGTCGATGTCACGCATATAGTCATACCAGCTGTTAAACTGAAATCTCAAATCTATCGGCACGCTTATGGTATCTATATATTCGTAAAAGACGGTTTTCATGCTCATCGGGTCACCGCTTTCCGCACCGCCTGTCACGGTCACGGGACAGGCGAAACCAACCCCGACTTTTTTGCCGAGATAGTATCTCACGGTTGCTTTTCCGTCGATTATTCTGTTTTCCGTTGCCGGAAATTCGCAACCGACAAAGAAACTGTCAAAATACACAGGCTGACCGAGTACGGAATGAAAAGCCGGTATTTCTCCGCCCTCGACTTTTTCAACGCTGAATTTTGTCTTTACGTTTGACACGTCGATGCTCTCAAGGTCAATGAAATCTATAGCAAGGTCACAGTTTTGGTCTATGACAAGCTGTTTGCGGACAGTCTTATTATCCTTGTGCAAGCCGAAAATCAGTGACGGCTTGATGCCTTTTTCCTCTTTATAATTAACGGTAAGGCAATTGCCGTTTTGCTTTATGTTATCGACTGTAAGTTCGTTTGACGAAAGTTTCGTTCCGTCAACAAAGGCAATAACAAATTCCGAACTGCTTTCACCGAGGGTGATTTTCTCGTTTGAAAGTTTGTTCATGATTCGATTTAGTTTAAACTTACCGTTTCCGCTTGAAAATTCGTATTTAAGTCTTTCGCTTTTCAAAGTGTACATACTTTCTGTTTCCTTTTCAGTGATATTATTAGTATTATAGCACTTGGTAAGTGTAAAAGCAAGGAATATGTTTGGAGGCCGACCGTGGAACGGGCGGAGGGAGGGCGGGTGGGAGGGTGCGGGCTTGCCCGCATCTTTCGGCGAGGCAGGTGGGCTCGATGCCCACCTGCCTCGCTTTGCTGAAAGCTGAAAATTTGTGCTTAACTACAGTATGTGCGGCAGTGGGTCTGCGACGCTATTTTATCCGCTGCAACTTTCTTCTAAGCATACCCATATCTCCCGCCACTATAACTTCTTCTACAGGCAAGTTTGCCGCCCCTCCGCCCCGGCACCCCACCCGCTCACCACACAAAACCGCCGTAAATCGCAAGCGATTTACGGCGGTTCATAGTGTTTTATTTAGATTTCGCAAAGCAGCTTAAGATATTTAGCCGCATCGCCTCTTGTGATACTTGCGGTAACGTTGAAGTTGTTGTCCGAAAGCACCTCAACCGAAAGTTTAAAGCCTTTGATAAAGCCTGTGAAACCTTTCTTTACACCGCTCTTTAATATTTCAAGTGCGAACTGTACAAGTGACGCTTTATCACCGCTGTCGGTTGAATCCTCAGTGCCGTTGATAACGTTGAACGCAGCTGCAAGCTGACCCTTTGTAAGTGCGTCATCGGGGCTGAAAGTTGTTTCCGAAGTTAACGTCATTATGCCGTTGAGAAGAACGTATTCGATAGAAGAATAGTTCTTGTGACCCGGCTTAACATCGTCAAGCTTTGTTGAAATTTCGGGATCGGGCAGACACTCGATAACTTTGTTTGCTATAAACTCGTGACCGCCTGCATCGGGATGACTTTCAACATACGTTGCACCTGTCGTATCGACATATGTGTAACCGTACTTCTTTGCACCCTCGATCATCGGCTTGTTGCCGACAGACATGATAAATTCGATAACATCGTTTACCAAGCCGGAAATAGCGTCGGGGATTTCCGTTGACTCAACGGGTCCACCCTCAACACCGGGATAGCTGAAATAGTTGCCCTTAAGACTGTTGTCGCTCATTCCGAGTGCCATTAAGGTTACGTCGGGATTAAAGGCATAGATGTCCTCGACTATCTTATCCCAGTTTTCATAGAAGTTGCTAAGACCGTAGCTAAGTGCCTCGGGAATCGTTTCTATAAGTGCCGGTAAAGCTCCTGCGTAGTGAGCTATTTCGACAAGCTGTTCAAAAGATGATAAGTCAAGTTCACTGTTTTCGATAATTTCCTGTGCCTGCTTTATGTACTTGTCGGCTACGTTCTCTTCTTCGAGTACGTCGGCAACGACCCAACCGAGATATGCACCCCAGTCGTTTCCGCCTACACCTACAGTGATGAGATCGGCATCTTTAACCGCCTGCTGATATGCTTGTCTGATTCTCTCGTCACCCGGAAGATAACCGTAGTCCTCATATGTATAGAGGTTGCTGGGGTGGAAAAGATATTCGTCCGTACAGTTTGCGGCATAGTCGTCCTCAAGCATATAACGCATCTCTATCGTTCTGAATCCGCAGCCTGCGAAAGCTGTCATACTCTTGTCCTCAATTATGGAATTAGCGATAATATCACCGTAAGAGCCGGGAACACGCCAATAGGTCGTATCGTTATAAAATTCGTTGTATTCTTCATCGTTGTCCGTTACCTCGTCACGGTATCCGCTTGCGACACTGTCGCCTAAGAGAAGATAGTTCTTATACTGTCCCTTATGTTTGGCGATTGCATCTTGATTCATATCGACAGCTAAACAGGTGAATGTGCCTGAAAGCATGACGATAGCAACGATGACGGCTAAAGTTCTTTTTGCGATTTTATTCATTGCTATTACCTCCTTGAAGTAGCATTTAATAATTCTTAACAATTATATCACACTGTTCACATTACGTCAATAGTTAAATTGTTATCCCCACATATTTTGTGCCAAATTAAAATAAATCAGCAGATGCCAATGCACCTGCCGTTATTTCAGTCTAAAAAGTCTGAGAGTTTGACCGAATCGAGATATTCGTTTATAACGTTGTTCAGCTGTGTCCAAACAGGCAACGTCTTGCAGTTTTCCGTTCTTTCACAATGGCTTGCGTCATCCTTAAGACAACTTACGGGTACAAGAGGACCTTCTACTGTTCTTAAGATGCTGCCCACGGTGTACTCACAGGGTTCTTTCATCAGCTTATACCCGCCACCCTTACCACGAACGCTGTCAACAAAGCCTGCTTTTGAAAGTACGACTATTATGCTTTCGAGATATTTTTCCGAAATGCTCTGTCTTTCGGCTATCACGCTAAGCGGTATATGGGTATCGCTGTTAGACTGTGCCAATTCTATCATGACTCGAAGTGCATAACGTCCTTTTGTTGAAATGAGCATAAAATTCTCCTCCACTATTGTGTTTTATACATACCCATTTTACCACAGGTTTGGTAGGAAAATCAATAACTATTTTGAACTTATTTCATTTATACTTTCCGCAATTGCTGCATTCGGGTAGTCCCGATATGCTTGTCAGTATAGACAGCACACCCGAAAGCAATGCTGTGCTGCCGACGAACAGCCAGTCGATATCCCCCAAAGCCGCCGATGTACCTATCGAGGCTATTGCTGTTTGTGCGATCGTTCTTACCGCTCTTATGCTTGCAGCTTTGAGCCACATTTTAAATTCGGACATATAGCATCTCTCCTTTCGGCAGCCGGGACCGAGCAAATCAAAGCTTAAGATTTTTATATGTAGGTGGAGGGGCAGTGATTAGCGGAGCGACCGCCGCAGGCGGTGAGCGGAGCGTAACGGCGGTATAACGTGCGGTCGAACGAAGTGAGAATAGCACGGCATACCGCCCCGATGCTGTGACTTTGATTCCCGTCAACTTAGCTTACAGGCTGCACCGTTTCACTGTAATATATGCTCAAACTCAACTATGTGTGACAACTTCAGGCACGAAAAAAGAGCAGACATTTTTCTGTCTGCTCCGGTATAATGCTTTTTGATTACTGCTCAACTGCGTAAACGCTGACCTTTTTACGATCCTTGCCGACTCTCTCGAACTTAACCTTACCGTCGATAAGTGCGAACAATGTATCGTCTGAACCTCTGCCGACGTTGTTGCCCGGGTGGATATGAGTACCACGCTGCTTAACAAGAATGTTGCCTGCAAGAACGAACTGTCCGTCCGCTCTCTTTACGCCAAGTCTTTTGGATTCCGAATCACGACCGTTACGGGTAGAACCCATACCTTTTTTGTGAGCGAATAATTGAATGTTTATCT
>CAYWDD010000126.1:0-5252 GCA_964456935.1 uncultured Faecalibacterium sp.
CGGAGCGTTAGCGGAGCGTTAGCGGAGCGTTAGCGGAGCGTTAGCGGAGCGTTAGGCGGCAGCTTGCGTACTCCCCGAGCCGTAGGCGAGTGGGAGTACGCAAGCTGCCGCCCCGCTGATGTAAAGTGCGATAAGGAAAAATTTAAAGGCTGCACGAACTAGAAGTCAGCACACCTCGTCGCCCCTGAAAGGGGAGATGTCTGTTTAGGTGTTTCACACCTAAACAGACAGAGGGGTCAACTCCCCACTATGCACAAACCTCAAAATCAGAACCGCAATTTTGCATTTTGCACTTTGCATTTTGCATTTAAAAGCTGCCGCTCCGCTCCACCCCATCAATGCTTTTTTATTTTCCCTATCGCACCCTTTTCAAGCCTTGACACCTGTGCTTGCGATATTCCGACTTCTTTAGCGACCTCCATTTGTGTCTTGCCTTGCATAAATCTTAAGTTCAGTATAAATTTTTCTCTGTCGGAAAGTTTGTCTATTGCCTGTTTCATCAGTATCTCGTCTATCCAATTTTCGTCACTGTTGCTGTCGCCTATCTGATCCATAACATATATCGTATCTCCTCCGTCAGAGTACACCGGTTCATACAGCGAAACAGGGTCTACAACAGCCTCAAGTGCCATAACGACCTGTTCTTTTTTGATGCCGAGTTCTTTAGCTATCTCCTCTACAGTCGGTTCACGTTGCGTCTTATTCGTGAGTTGTTCCTTAACCTGCATTGCATGATAAGCTGTATCTCTAAGTGAGCGGCTGACCCTTATGGGATTGTTGTCACGAAGAAATCTGCGTATCTCCCCTATTATCATCGGGACGGCATAGGTGGAAAATCTCACATTTTGCGATGTGTCAAAGTTGTCGATTGCTTTTATAAGCCCGATACAGCCGACTTGAAACAGGTCATCGGGGTTCTCATTTCTTCCCGAAAACCTCTGTATAACACTGAGAACAAGCTTTAAATTTCCGCTGATAAGGGTATCTCTTGCCTGCTTATCTCCGTTGTGTGCAAGTTCCAACAGTCGCATCTTTTCGCTCTCTTTTAATACGGTTAGTTTTGATGTGTTGATTCCGCATATTTCAACCTTATTAAACTTCACATTCATTCCCCCAAAAAGTGTTACTGTGATTATTGGCGGTGAAGTTCGGTTTAATACTTTATCAGCTTGCAAAGAGAGTTTGAAATACGAAGAAATATGTATTGAAAAACTAAAACCGTAATGCTATAATAAAGTGTTGTATAAATTAACTTGATTCGGAGTATAAGATGAATATAGGCAACATAAATTTAGATTCAAGAGCAGCTATACTTGCACCTATGGCAGGTGTGGCGGATATGGCATTCAGAGAGCTTTGCGTAGGTTACGGTGCGGCATATGTCATAGGCGAAATGGTCAGCAGTAAGGGTATTACTATGTCCGACAGAAAAAGCCGTCAGTTACTGCTTTTAAGCGAAAAGGAGCGACCTGCGGCTGTTCAGATATTCGGTGACGATCCCGAAATAATGGCAAGATCTGCCGTAGAATGTCTTGCGTATAATCCGCAGGCTATCGACATAAACATGGGTTGTCCTGCACCGAAAATTGCCGGTAACGGTGGTGGTTCGGCTTTGATGAAAGATCCCGAAAAAGCGGAAAAAATTATCAAAGCTGTCGTAAATGCGGTAGATGTACCCGTCACCGTCAAAATAAGAGCAGGTTGGAACAGTGAACATATAAACGCAGTCGAAATAGCAAAACGTGCCGAACAGGCAGGTGCTTGTGCGATAACCGTTCACGGCAGGACAAAACAGCAGATGTACGCACCACCTGTCAACAGGGACATAATTGCCGAAGTTAAACGAAATGTCAGTGTACCCGTCATAGGCAACGGTGATATAGTTGACGGCTTGACGGCAGCCGAGATGATAGAAGAAACCGGCTGTGACATGGTAATGGTCGGCAGAGGTGCATTGGGCAGACCGTGGGTTTTCTCACAGATAAGTGCATTTTTAAAGCATGAAGCCATACTTCCCGAACCGCCTGTCAGCGAGAGAATGAGAATAATGGTAAAACACATAGAAACCATTTGCGAGTACAAAGGTGAAAGAGTCGGAATACGGGAATCGAGAAAACACGCCGCTTGGTACATGAAAGGCATAAAGGGAGCGGCAGGTTTCAGAAGAGATGCCGGAACACTGGAAAATCTCGAACAAGTCAGGGAACTTGCGTACAGGGTATGCGTTGAAAATTCATGACATAAAATAAAAAAGATAAAAATATAATTTTGACATGCAGCAATACATAGGGGTGGTAAAATGAACGAAAGTGTTAAAAAACTTATAACGTACGCTTTGAGTCATTCTTTGATAGAAGAATATGATCGCATTTACGTGACCAACAAAATTTTGGAAGTGATAGGTGCGGACAGCTACGATGAACCGCAAGAGGAATACGGTGAAATAGACCTTGCCGAAGTTTTATCGAATTTGACGGACTATGCCGTTGAAAACGGAACTCTCAAAGATGACGACCCGACACACAGGGATCTGTTTGACACGAAAATCATGTCGGTTTTAGTCAAAAGACCGAGTGAAGTTATAAAAGAGTTCAATTCGCTTTACGAGGTTTCTCCCGAAAAAGCGACCGACTTTTATTACAATTTCAGCCAAGACACGAATTATATAAGACGTGACAGGATAAAGCGAGATGTCAAATGGGTCACATCTACCGAGTACGGTGATCTTGACATCACGATAAATCTCTCAAAACCCGAAAAAGATCCGAAAGCTATCGCCGCTGCAAGACTTATGCCGCAATCGGGTTATCCGAAGTGTCAGCTTTGTTATGAAAACGAGGGTTATGCCGGAAGAATAAATCACCCGGCAAGACAGAATCACAGAATAATACCTATCACTATTGATTCATCGGCATGGGGATTTCAATACTCCCCCTATGTTTACTATAACGAACACTGTATTGTTTTCAATTCAAAGCACGTTCCTATGAAAATCAACGAATCGGCTTTCAGAAAGCTGTTCGATTTTGTTAAACTGTTTCCGCACTACTTTGTCGGCTCAAACGCAGATCTTCCGATAGTCGGCGGCTCTATACTGTCACACGAACATTTTCAGGGCGGTCATTACGAATTTGCAATGGCAAAAGCCGAGATAGAAAAGGAATACAAGATATCGGGATTTGAGGACGTGACCTGCGGCAGGGTAAAATGGCCCATGTCGGTACTTCGTCTTAGAGGTACGGATTGCGAAAGAATAATATCCCTCGGCAGTAAGATTCTCGATGCATGGCGAAAATACGATGATGAAAGTTGTTTCATTTTCTCTCAAACAGACGGAGAAAAGCACAGCACCGTTACCCCCATCGCAAGACGTAAGGGTAATGAATTTGAGCTTGACCTTGTTTTAAGAAACAACATTACGACAAAAGAACACCCTCTGGGAGTATTCCATCCGCACTCGGAAATACACAATATCAAAAAAGAGAATATAGGACTTATAGAAGTCATGGGACTTGCGGTACTTCCATCAAGGCTTAAGAACGAAATGTCGCTTGTAAAAGAGGCTGTGCTTTCGGGCAAAGACTTTGAAAATGACGAAACTATCGCAAAGCACTACGCTTGGTTTTGTTCTTTCAAGGACAACTATGTTTTCACCGAGGAAAACATTGACGGCATACTCCATGATGAGATAGGCAAGACTTTCTCAAAAGCTCTTGAACACGCAGGTGTTTTCAAGAGAGATGAAAAAGGAATGGCAGGATTCGACAGATTTGTCGAATCGCTGGGATAATAGAGCAAGACTGTTGCAAATTAACATTTGCAACAGTCTGTGTTTGTCCTTATCCGAATCACTCTAACGCTTTCAATCGTTCCGTTTCTAAATCATTAACAATAAAACTGCCATCATTGATTTCGTTAAGTCGAGAAACAATTTTAGTTATAAGATCAAGCATGATTTCTTTTTCGGATTTTTCTTTCTCATAATTAAACCAGCATGGCTGATCATGAGAATCAAATTCGTAGTAATCAGTAAACATATCTGATGCTCGTTGGCATAGCTTTTGCAAAATTTCATCATTTTCGATAATTTGCAAATCATCGCTTACTATTCCATCTTCATATGTCCATATAGGACTGTGTAAAAACTCGTTCATAATTTTAATAACAACCATAATTACTTATCCTTTCTTCTTTTGGGATATGCTGAAACAACAAAACCATTTGTGCCTATGCCGGTAATCACATAATACTCTCCCTCGTAATAGTATGTCCGTTCATAGCCTTCTCGAGAACCTTTCTTAACAATCTTGTTACCCACTACTTTGCCGTGACAAATAACTTTTTCTAAATAACTTGGGATATGCTCTTTGGATATGCCGAAAGCTCTTTCAAAATCTGCAGCATGCCCCGAGGATCTTCCATTACCGTCCAGTATATGCCTTAGTCCTGCCGATTTGTCGCCTAATTCAAGCCATACGATTTGTCCTGTTGCGTCCTTAGTTATAAATACGATATTTTCTTCGGTAAATTTCACTTTATTTTTCTTCAATTCTGCAATCAGCTCTTCGGCAACGCTGTTTTTAGTACCTTGTGTTTCGCCAAAACCGCCATGGAATCCTGCTCCCATTAGGCACTCACCGCCTTTCGGCTTTGCATAAAGTCACTGTCAAATTGTAATATTTCTATTCCCATATCCCTGTATTGTTTAAACACATCATCCGGCATAGTGCCGTAAACAACAATAGTGACCGGCTCTAATGTGTCAATCACATATTTTAAACCGTTTTTGAAATACATTCGTTCGGTCAGCAGCTTTATACAACCGTGCGAGCCTACAGCGATTGTTCCATGCTTGTTGATACCTGCGCAAGACAATTCAAAAGTGCGTTCATCGCCAAAGCGTATGTTTGGAATAACCGATATGCCATTTTCCTGCAACCAAAATCCTAGCGCTCTGCTTCGATAAATATTCCAATGTTGCATTACCAACGGCATGTCACGATAGACACTGAAATCAGGTGAAATAACGCCTTTAAACCTTTTTAGGATAGGTAGATAAACATTTGGTCTATTCCAAAACCTTTCAAACGCAACATCATCTTCATAAAAATGAATCCAAGCATCATAATCGGTACTATGTACCGCTTTTGAAAATGCAATCAGTTTATGCGGTTTTCGTGTTTCTGCCTTTAGGCAAGGAATTTCAAGCGGACTATCATAGGTCGCATTTTTTACTAAAAATGCGTGAAAAA
>CAYWDD010000127.1:0-5205 GCA_964456935.1 uncultured Faecalibacterium sp.
CGCCAAGTCTCTTTGACTCGGAATCACGGCCGTTACGGGTAGAACCCATACCTTTCTTATGAGCGAATAATTGAATGTTTATCTTAAGCATTTTGTTACACCTCCATGTTTTACTTTGATTTTAGCTTTAGTCTGATAACATATTTCGGATACTGTTTTGACAGCTGACCTATGTGTAAACCGAGTCCCTCTATGAGTCTTTCGGCCTCTGCATTTTCGCCTTTGAGAACTAATTTCATGTAACCGTCCTTTACCTTTATATCGGCATCTGCACCGATTACATCGGTCACTGTATTGGCAACCAGATAAGCTGCCGAGGAAACGCTTGCACAAATTACATCTCTGCCGCTTTCGGCACTGTAACTGTGTCCTTTTATCTCAAAACCTTTGTTGCCGTCAAAAAAGCTGGCTGTTATCATGTCTTTAAGCGTTGATTGAGCCGATAGCAACCTTTGTGTAGGGCTGTCTGTGACCCTTCTTACGCTTCTCGTTTTTCTTTGACTTGTAAGTGAATACGAGCACTTTCTTAGCCTTACCGTTCTTGATGACCTTCGCCGATACGGTTGCGCCTTCAACGTAGGGAGCGCCAACCTTGATACCGTCGTCGGCACCAACAGCGATAACCTTATCAAAGGTAATTTCGGAGTCTGCCTCGACGTCGAGCTTTTCAATGTAGATTTCCTGTCCGGCTTCTACCTTGTACTGCTTTCCGCCTGTTTCGATAATTGCGTACATTTTACTTTCCTTCCTTTATTATGGACTCGCTGCATCAGGCTGATATTCTCATTCATGGCATGACAAATCACGCCGCCCATTGCATGCGGTAAGTGTTAGTATAAACTATTTGCAAGTATTTGTCAATATTATTTTCATGTTTTTCGGAGAAAAATCAAACAAACTGCCGCAGTCAAGCTGCGGCAGTAATTTTATTGTTGCATATTATCATAAAGTCCGCTCATAAAGCCGCTTTTCTTCTTTTCCTTTTTGGGCTTGTATGCGGGAGGATTGAGAAGCTTTTTCTTTGCCTTTTTGCCGCTTGCGCTTGCGAGATACTCATTAACGCTTATAACAACGGGAGCCATCATGGGACTCATATAGTCGACACAATTAGCAAGAAGGATTTGGTCATTATCAAGTGCGCCGAGAATAGTGACGGCAATAATGTCCTGAACATCATTAGATCCGTCGGCATAAATATCGTTAAGCGTATTGAAAAGCTTTTTCATCGTTGTCGGATTATTGTCTTTGATAGTCTCGATAATACGATCGTTTGCATGCTTAGTAAAGAACTCCTCTGCAAGTACCTCGCCGTAGGTATCAACACTATCCTTATAGTAAGACTTGAGTTCGGGATAAATAACACATATTTTGCTCACAAGCGTGTTAGCATCGTAAGACATACCGCCGCTTCTGACCGCAGTCTTCGAAACTGTTGCCGGCGCCTTAAAGTTGTTTCTTTTGACTGCCTTCTTCTCGGCAAATCTCTCATTTATGCTTTCACTGAAATCATTTGCAATGTATCTGATATCGCCGTCTGTGCTATCCTCATCAAGCAAGGATAACGCTATACGCTTAAAATCATCATCGGTTGTGTCCGAATATGCGCTTTGAGATGCGTAAAGGTAGATCTTGCTATCCGAATATGCTACCTTAACCGAGCCCTTTTCTTCGCTTTCAAAAGCAAAGGTGTACTCATCTGTTCCGTCGACAGTCTTGAAGCCGTTGCTGTCGAGAGCTCCCTTCATACCTTTTATTACGGCGGCTAAGCTTTCATTTATATTTGCCATTTATGTTACACTCCTTAATCATATATACCGATTTATTGTAACACATATTATTCGTTTTGTCACTATTTCAAGGGAAATTTTTTCTTTTATGTACAGGCAAAATATTATGCGTATTCTTTAAGCTCTCTGCATCTCTCCTCAAGCTCGCTTTTTTCATCGTACAGGATGTTCAGCAAGTACCTCAAACGCCTTATTTCGCTGAAGTTTAACTCTTTTTCGGCTTTCATAAGCTTTTGACGGTTTCCCGCAATAACCCGTTTTTGAACTGCTATACATTCTTCATAAGTTTCTCTAAGCTCATAGATATTTCCCATCGCAAGCCCTCCTCAAACGCCGAAGATTATTTGGTCGGCGCCTACTTTGTAAAAAGTGATAAGCTTAACAAAATCGTCAAGGCTCATTGAGGCTCCGTTTTCGATCCTCTCGATTTTTTCTTGAGCTATTCCGGTCACTCCCGACACAGTGGATATTTTAAAAAGCTTTCTCTCCCTCGCCTTTTTCAGTCTCTCACCTATGCTGTTAAATTCGGCGGCATCGCAGGTCATGGTTGATAACGCCGCTTCGATATAAGCAGGAACGACCTCGTTTCTGATGTCCATATCGGCGTATTCGAAAACATACTTCATCTTCTCTTTAATTAAGCTGTTAATCTTCATCAAATTTCGGCATGCAGTTGAACGGCTGATTTTGTAAATTGCCGCAATTTCCTCTCCGCTTTTCCCCTCAAGAAAACTTAAAGCGAGCATTTCCTTTTGCTGTTGTGTCAGCTCATTTTCGATAACGAGCTTAAATGTCCTTATAAGTTTCAACTTTCGCACCCGTTCACAATACTCGGTTGCACTTTCGGCGACGGCATCCTTCCAATTAAAAAAGGCTGTGCACGCTTCGTCGAAACTCATATTTCTTTTGGCGCTTTCGGCTTGTCCGTAATATTTAATTTTCGCTGAATACATTTTCCCGTCTCCTTGTTCAAATTCGCCGAACAAATGTTCGGTATAATTCAATTATAGGAGCTAAAAAAAGTTTTGTCAAGAGTTCATTTCAAAATTTCGTTGATGCGACAAAACGTGATAAAATCCGATGTTTTAAGCCTCTCACTCATTTGCTTAATCACCCACGCACCTCATTCACCGTATGTCCCGAAAAGAAGCTTTCTATATTTTCTACGGTGGTCTCTGCTATACTTTCAAGCGCTTCTTTTGTCAAAAAAGCCTGATGCGATGTGACAATAACATTAGGCATAGCTATCAAACGAGTCAGCGTATCATCATGTACGATATGGCCGGAAAAATCCTCGAAGAAAAACTCCGACTCCTCCTCATACACGTCAAGACAGGCTGCGCCGACCTTTTTCTCCTTTATTCCCTTGATCAAGGCATCGGTATCTATCAACAATCCTCTTGATGTATTTAAAATAACTACACCGGTTTTCATCACGCTTATAGAGTTCTTATTTATCAAATGCTTGTTCTCCGCCGTCAAAGGGCAATGCAACGAAATCACATCGCTTTTCATAAACAGCTCATCAAGCTCCACGTATTCTGCCTTTACACTGTCATCCGGATAAATGTCGTAGGCTAACACTTTCATTCCGAATCCGTTGCATATATCTGTAAACGCCTTGCCGATTTTCCCTGTACCGATAACGCCGACAGTCTTCCCGTAAAGTTCAAAACCCGTAAAGTCGTTGACGCTGAAATTGAAATTTCGTGTGCGTATATACGCCTTGTGAATTCTCCTTGTGGATGTCAAGAGCAACGCCATAGTGTGCTCAGCGACAGTTCTCGGCGAATATGCAGGTACCCTGACAACCGTTATTTTTCCTTTAGCCGCATTAAGATCGACATTGTTAAAACCTGCGCAACGAAGCGCTATAAGCTTCACTCCGTATTCATACAGGCTGTCTATTACGTCTTTGTTTATATTGTCGTTCACGAAAACAACCACTCCGTCATAGCCTTTTGCAAGGCTGACCGTATCGGGATTGAGCTTTGTTTCATAGTGTTTGAATTTTATATCTTTGCCTTGAGAAAACTTATCAAGTCCGGGGCGATCATATTCTCTTGAATCAAAAACCGCAAAATTTAACATAGCGACTTCTCCTAAAGCTTGTTTGTTATAGTATTTACAAACGCAGCTTAAATCACTACATAAAAATTTTCCCAAACAAAAAGACGGTACCCGAAGGTACCGCCAAAGCGTTATTTATTTATTTTTCTCAGCGGGAAGCAGACAGTTGCTTGTGAAATATTCAACTCCGTAACCCGCAAATTTTTCAAAATCGGATATTTCGTCAACCGTCCAACATTGTGGCGTAAGTCCTGCTTCGGTTATAAGCTTAACCGATGACTCATCGCACTTTGAACTGTTGAAACTAACCGCATCAAATCCGTCGTCCTTACAAAGCTCGATAACCTTTGCGTTAACATTGTGAGTAAGATATGAGGTCGGGATATCGGGATTAAGCTTTTTAACAGCCTTGAGCGGTTCTTCGCCAAACGAAATTATACGCACATTGTCAAGAAGCTCATATTTTTCCAAAAGTCCGATAAGTTCATCGACCTTGTCACCGGAAGATGTTTTTATCTCAATAACGGAAACTATATCGTATTGGGAAACCAAGTTCAAAACTTCTTCAAGTGTGGGAATAACTATTCCGTCGTACTTATCGATATTCGCTCCGTTATTATATGTTATCTTTTCAAGTTCGGAAAGCTCCGTGTCGGATATATTGACATTTTGACCTGTCATTTTTCTGAGATTGCCGTCATGGGACACTACCCACACTCCGTCCTTTGTCAGTTGCACATCATATTCCACACCGTAATATCCCGCATCACAAGCGGCCTTAATCGATGCGACGGTGTTTTCGGGAGCTATCGCCGAAAGTCCTCTGTGAGCTATCATTTTTATGTCGGAAATATCCTTAACAGATGAAGTCGATATCGACTTTGTCTCCTTGGGCATTATCGGCGTTACTCTTACAAACTCATAATAAACCGCACCTGCCACAGCGCAAATTATGACAGCAAGCGCAACTATAACTGAAATTATCTTAGTCGTTCTTTTCATTATCCGTACTCCTATCGGGATTATTATTTTCTTCTGTCGGAGATTTTCCGACAAAACGATTGACAAGCACAGACACAGTGACACCGTAAGCTGTGCTTAAAATGCGATTAATAGCGTACAGGTGAGGACTGTTACTCCCAACGGTTATGACGATAATCATAAAAGTTGCCACCGCTATCGCCGTCGCATCGTTTTCTTTTATAAGTGTAATAAAATATATAAGTGCCATCACACCTAACGGCACTATTACAAAATCAAGCATTTTAACGACGGTAAACTGAGATATCGTCAAAAAAAGCATACCGAAAAGACCGCCTATACAGGTTCCGATAATTCTCGAAACTCC
>CAYWDD010000128.1:0-5202 GCA_964456935.1 uncultured Faecalibacterium sp.
ATACCGAATACTTTGCACATATCTTCAAATGTTACTTCGGGATACTCATACTTGATCCACATAGCCTTTGCAGCATCTATCGGTGAACCACCGCCGATTGCAACGATCCAGTCGGGTTCGAACTTGAGCATTGCCTCTGCGCCTCTCATAACTGTTTCAACTGACGGATCGGGTTCGATACCTTCGAAAAGTTCAACTTCCATGCCTGCTTCCTTAAGATAGGAAACAACCTTGTCAAGGAATCCGAACTTCTTCATGCTGCCGCCGCCTGTGCAGACCATAGCTTTCTTACCCTCAAATGTCTTGAGAGCCTCTAATGCGCCTTCACCGTGGTAAAGGTCTCTGGGTAAAGTGAATCTTGCCATTTTTGATATTCTCCTTTTTGAATATTTACGGATAATTTTAATTTTTTAAACAACACATACCTATCCGTTCAATCGGATTATAACACAGTTTAAAGATTAAAGCAAATATTTTTATTGCATAGCCGTAGTAACGACAATGCATAATGACAAGCGACAGCTTAAAATGATATATAAATTTCGCATAGCCGTTATGCGATTTTTGATATATCAGTAATTTATTTTTGTTATTTCAACTGCAAAGCCTATATTTTTTAGGTGTACAATAAAGGAGCGAAACCCATGTTTTTAGATAAGATAATAGCACTCAGAAACGACCGAACCATATACAGAAACGCAGGCAATTGCCTGAAAGTGTTTGAGAAGAACATTTCAAAAGCTAAAGTGTTCACCGAGGCTTTCAATCAGACCCAAGCCGAATGTGCCGGAGTAGATGTTCCGTCAATAAAGCAAATCGTTCAAGTTGACGGAAAATGGGCAATAGTATATGACTTTATCGAGGGAAAAAGCCTTGAAGAAAAAATAGATTTAGGGGAAGAAAGCCTCACCTCTTGCCTTGAAACTCTCGTAGAACTTCAAGTTAAACTTCACACCCCGAAAAAAGCGGAACTTCCGAACATAAAGGACATGATTAAAAGCGACATAGAAAAATCCGAACTTCGTCGGGAACTTAAAGACGAGCTTTTGAAAATGACCGAAAGTTTACCCGACGGTGACGGAATTTTTCATGGCTGTTTTTCACCCGACAACGTTATCGTAGGAAATGACAAAAAACATTACATCATTGACTGGACACACGCTGCAATGGGAAGCATTTATGCCGAGGCTGCGGCAACATATCTTACGTTCATGATTGAAGAAAAGAACGAGGCTGCAACCGAATATCTGAAAGTTTTCGGCAGCAAAACCGGATCGGATATCAAGCTTGTCAGAAAGTGGCTGCCTGTCATAGCCGCATCAAAGCTGTCATATGCAAATGAAAGAGAACGTCGTGTGCTTACACCGTGGCTTGAGGCAATATATTTTGAATAAGATACGTTTGGCGGTCGCATTTGCGACCGCCTTGATTTTATTGCAGTTCACCGAATATCTTATCGAAAAACTCACTTGACGTTTTGCCGCTGGGTCTGTTATATCTTCCTAAATCGAACAGCGAATCCGCATTGTACTTATATATTTTGTTTATCTTCTCCTCACAGGTAAAACTGCATTTAAAACCGAGCCTTTTACATATTTCGGTCGTTTCTTTCGTATAACTTCCGAACGGGTATGCCATGGCGGTTGCGATGCAGTTTGCCTTTTTCATCAAGAGCAGTTGCATTTTGCCTACGTCCGAGTACAGAGCGTTATAATAATCGTCACTGCTCTCCCCTTTTAATTTTGCGATGCCTTTTCTCTTTCCGCTTTCTGCGTAATGCATATCGTAAGAATGGTTTTGTATCTCTATTTCTTGTGTTGCGGCAAGCGTTTTCACTTCGTCCCACGTCAAGTATGAATATCGGTCGTTATGGTCATCTATCTGTGTGTACAAATCGGTAAGTGAGCCTATGACGGACACTACGGCACACATATTATATTTTTTCATTAGCGGATATACCATGGTATATCCCGTTTCATAACCGTCATCAAAAGTCAACATTATCGGCTTTTCAGGGAGTTTTCCGTTGCCCGAAACATAGTCTATAAGGTCAGCGACATTCACTGCCGTAAAGCCGTTTTCTTTTATATATTTAAGGTCGCTTTCAAGTTGATTTAGCGAAAGAACATATCTTCCTAAATTATCGTGTGTGCTTATTTGATGATACATTATTATCGGCACACAGACATTTTGTTTGCTTGCGGCGGACTCGATATCGGCAGATGCGGTTGCGGTATTTTCCGCTGAAAAAGCCGTAAAAGCAAGAAAAAGAATCAAAAGCGAAAGAAAAATCATGACCGACTTTTTAAGCTTTATCACCATAATACCACCTCATAAAATTCTATGCACAGAAACGGCTGTTTAGGTATGAAATTTAAATTCTACGCACCTGTAATCTTAGACCTAAAAGCTAATCTCTGCGTTTCAGTCACGAGCTTGGCACTCTCTCACTTATGCTTAAGAGCGTCGAACCCAATACGGTTTTTTAAGGCATATTTTCGCCAATACTGCGTTGAAAATCCTCGCAAGGCGACAGCCTTGCTTGTGGTTTTCGCCTTGTCTTGACAAAAATCTATCCTTAAAAAACTGCTTTGCACCCAAAACGCAACAGTTTGCGTGCAATCGGGCATTTCTTTGCCGCAGGAATACTGTCGTATTTCAAGGCAAAAAATGTTCGAGGGTGCGTGAAATGTTGTGTTTTGGGCGTATTGTGTTCGACTCTCTTAAGCATACCACAAGCTCGTGACTTGCCGCCCATAGGCTGCCTTCGGCAGCCTACCCCCCGGACCCCGCCCGTCCTTCTTTCCGACTCCCATCAAACTTCAACCGCTGTTTCGGTTTTCACCGAAACAGCGGTTGAAAATCGAAAAAACCGCAACAAGGCGGTCTTTTCGATTTTATTCTATTGTTTCTATATCGTACGGTGTAGTCTGATATACAAAGTAATTCAGCCAGTTTGAATACAGTAAGTTTGCGTGTGAACGCCACGTTGCGTTCGGCTCTTTGGTCGGATCATCATTCGGAAAATAGTTCTTCGGTACAGGTGTATTGAGTCCTTTTTCCATATCTCGCAAATACTCGTTTTTGAGCGTATCGGTATCGTATTCCGAGTGACCTGTAATATATATCTGTTTTCCGTTGTGGGTCGTGCAAATATATACACCGGTTTCGTCTGACGATGCTAAGATTTTAAGTTCGTCTATTTTCTCTACGTCCGCTCTGTCAACTGTTGTGTACCGTGACTGGGGTACTGGGAAAACATCGTCAAAACCTCTTAAAAGTATCGACCTTTTGTAGTCCGCTTTGTGCGGATAAACTCCGAATATCTTTTCGGGAAGTTTCTTCTTTTCGATTCCGTAACGATAATAAAGTCCTGCCTGTGCCGCCCAACATATGTGGACTGTACTCGTGACGTGTTTTTCGCTCCATTTCATTATCTCGCAAAGTTCCTGCCAGTACTCGACTTCTTCAAAATCCATAAGTTCGACAGGTGCTCCGGTGATTATCATTCCGTCATACTTTTTGTGTTTAACCTCGTCAAACGTCTTGTAGAATGCGATCATATGACTGCTGTCGGTGTTTTTTGATTTGTGTGACTGCGTGTGAAGAAGATCCAGCTCCACCTGTAAGGGTGAATTTCCCAAAAGTCTTGTAAACTGTGTTTCGGTTTCTATCTTCTTCGGCATGAGGTTCAAGAGCAATATCTTCAGCGGTCTTATATCCTGAGTTATAGCTCTCGTTTCTGTCATAACAAAGATATTTTCATCGGCAAGTGTCTTTACTGCCGGTAATTCGTTCGGTATTTTTATCGGCATGGCTTCACCTTACTGAGCCTTTTTGAGTGCTTGTGCAATATCGTCAATGAGATCCTGTGCGTTCTCTATGCCGCATGAGAAACGAATAAGGTCTGCCGGTACACCCGAGTTTTTAAGCTCCTCGTCACTGAGCTGACGATGGGTAGAGCTTGCCGGGTGCAGACAGCATGATCTTGCGTCGGCAACGTGAGTTTCAATAGCGGCAAGTCTTAAATTCTTCATGAATTTTTCCGCAGCGGGTCTGCCGCCCTTGATTCCGAAACTTACAACACCGCATACACCGTTGGGAAGATACTTCTTTGCAAGGTCATAGTACTTGTTGCCCTCAAGACCGGGATAATTTACCCATGTAACCATCTCGTTTTCTTCAAGGAACTTTGCGACTGCAAGTGCATTCTCGCAGTGTCTTTGTACTCTGACGTGGAGGCTTTCAAGTCCGAGGTTGAGCAGGAAAGCGTTTTGCGGTGACTGGATAGAACCGAAGTCACGCATAAGCTGTGCCGTTGCCTTTGTAATGTAAGCGCCTGCGTTACCGAATTTTTCAGCGTAAGTAATTCCGTGATAGCTCTCGTCCGGTGTACATAAACCGGGGAATTTGTCGGCATGAGCCATCCAATCGAAGTTGCCCGAATCGACTATACAGCCACCTACAGCCGCACCGTGACCGTCCATGTACTTTGTCGTTGAGTGAGTGACTATATCCGCACCCCACTCGAACGGACGGCAATTAACAGGTGTTGCGAAAGTGTTATCGATGATAAGCGGTACTCCGTGTGCGTGTGCTGCCTTTGCGAATTTCTCTATATCAAGCACGATAAGTGCCGGATTTGCAACGGTTTCACCGAAAACGGCTTTTGTGTTCGGCTTGAATGCTGCGTTAAGCTCTTCTTCCGAACAGTCGGGATCGACAAAAGTAAAGTCGATGCCCATTTTCTTCATCGTAACGGCAAAAAGGTTATATGTTCCGCCGTAGATAGTTGCACTTGCGACAACATGATCACCGCAAGTAGCGATATTGAACACCGAATAGAACGATGCCGCCTGACCCGATGATGTCAGCATAGCGGCTGTACCGCCCTCTAACTCACATATTTTTGCGGCAACACTGTCGTTTGTCGGATTTTGAAGTCTTGAATAGAAGTAGCCCTCTGCCTCAAGGTCAAAAAGCTTGCCCATATCTTCACTTGTATCGTACTTAAAAGTAGTGCTTTGGACTATCGGTATCTGTCTGGGTTCACCGTTATTCGGTGTATAGCCGCCCTGCACACACTTGGTTTCGATTCTCTTTTCGTTCATGTTTAACCCTCTTTTCTTTAATTTAACAATAAAAAAACGTCCCAAAGCTTTCACACTTTGAGACGGGAAATACCCGCGGGACCACGCACAT
>CAYWDD010000129.1:0-5195 GCA_964456935.1 uncultured Faecalibacterium sp.
GGAATCACAATCAACGTTTCCGAGGCAGAAGAAGAGGCGGACAGAATGATAGAAATGATGTCGCTTACAGGCGAAGAAGTACCCAACCGTGACGAGTATGTTCAAATGATAGTAGAGAACGAATATATCGGTAATACCTTTGAGTACATTCAAAATATGTTATCGCAGAAAATCGGAGGTTGATTATGGCAACAGTTGAATTAAAAGAAAGCGAATGGAAAGAGTTTTCCAAAGCGGAATACGCTGTTATCGACTGCTACGGCGATCAGTGTACGGCTTGCGTAATGCTCGAACCGATATTCGATGCGGTAGCGGACGAGCTTAATGTAGTGAATTTCGGCAGGATAAACATTACGCATTATCCCGAAATAGCCGATACTTTCGGCATCTCGGCTATGCCGACGATCTTATATTTCAGAAACGGAGAGGTTGTAAACCAAAGCATAGGTTCGATCGAGCGTGAAGATCTTCTCGGCTATATCTCATCTCTCCTGTACGGAAAGGAAAACCGATAACATGGGTAAAGTAAGACTCAACTCCGATCGTGCAACGGTCGAACACGTTAAAGAAGGGCTTAAGAGAACAGGCGGTTACTGTCCTTGCAGACTTGAAAGAAAGCCCGAATATAAATGTGTCTGTGAGGAATTTAAAGCTCAGATACAAGATCCGGATTTTGAAGGCTACTGTCACTGTCGCCTTTATTATAAAGAAAAGTAATTTCAAACGAAAGGAAAATCAATTATGAAAAAAGTAATTTCAATCGCACTCGTTGCCTTGATGGTAGTTTCGATGTTTGCAGGCTGTAGTCTCTTCTCGGATAACACACTTGTCAAGTTCGACGACACACACACTCACAATGATCCCGCCGACCTTACATACGATGACAGAGTTGTTCTCAGAAACACGAAGTTCGATGAATATCTCGAAAGCATCGTAAATTCAGCCGCGTACCCCGACACAATGGTTTATGATACAGACGGCAACATGGTCGGTATGTATAACTACGACGAAACAACAGGTCTTGCAACAGGCTGGACAGATTTGTCAACAGGCGAGTACAACGAATTTGATCCTGACAAAATGATTGACCTCGGCAAACCCGACGCTTCACTTATGATAGACCTTCCCGAAGGCATCGTAATGGGTGCAGTTGTATACGGCAACGAATCAAAGGCTGTTTCCGCTTACCTTTACATCTTCCTTCCCGATGCAGCTGTTTCTCAGCAGGTTTCAACTATCATGGAAGAAAACTTCGGCATGAAGTTTGAGTCAAAGGACGATACAACTCTTACATTTGTTAAGGACGCAGATGCTATTAACAGCGAGTTTGATGCCGCTATAGAGGCAGGCATGACCGTCATGACAAAAGACGCATCGGCATACGGTGAATTATTATCGGGCGACTTCAGCCTCATGGTTTATAAGGGAGAGAACGCTTATAAGCCGTACACAGACTATGAAGATCCGACAGACCTCGACTATGACGAGAAAGTCGTTCTTGTAGGCAGCGGCGAATACGCTATCGTTGAAGAATACGTTGAATATCTCACATCAATGACAGACGTTCTTTACGGTAAAGACGGCAAGATGGTCGGACATTACACCTACTATGTAGCAACATCAAAAGAGGGTGCAGACGCAATGTACGGTTGGATCGACTCAGGTGATTCTACCGTAAGCCGTGTATCCGATACGGTTATTTGCGAAGTTAAAACAGGTGATATCCTTGCTGCTACTCTTACACAGTATCAGGGTTACAACGTTCTTGCCGATGATTCGGTTGCTGATTACACAAGAATGATCGAAGAAACATTCTTCTCGGTTGTTTGCGAATAATAAGCTTTGCAGATGCCGTTTAAAATCGGCATCTGCTTTTATTCTTCCGGTAAGGAGATACCATATGAAAAAGAAAGTAAAAGAGAAAAGCAATCTTTACGGTTGGAAACCGCTTTTCAAAACAATAAGAGATTTGCGTTTACCGTGGCTCTGGATAATTTTCGGTTTGGCACTTAATCTTGTTGCAAATGACCTCTTACTCGACCTTCCCGATACAACGGCGGATCTTCTCGGCGGTCAGTTAGATTCGACATCGCTTATGAGTGCTGTAATGTTCTATGTCTTATTGGGCTTGACGAACACTCTTGCCGTCGCAGGTCAGGTACAGGCACAGTCCTACGGTGTAAGAAAAGCAAGAGAATCCGTTTGGAAAAAGATGCTGAAAATCAAGATGGATTATTTCGACAGAAACGATCCGTCAGACCTCATGAGTGCCGTTACAACCGATACGGGAACGGCAGTCGAGTCATTTATAAACGTCCTCATCTATCTTATACCCAATTTATACTATGTTGTCATGGCATTAAAGAGAATAGGCGAGTACCACTGGCTGCTTGCTCTTTCCTGCTTTGCACTCATACCGCTTAAGTATATCTATACTTTCCTGATAGGTAAAAAGTATCAGATGAGTACATCGGTTCTCTATGCTCAGATAGGAACGTTATCGGGCTTTTTATCCGACAGAATACTCCATCTTCCGCTCATTAAAGCGTACACAAAAGAGAAAAACGAAGGAGTAAAAGGTGAAGATGCATCGAAGAAACTGTTCGATGTCAACATGAAACTTGTAAATCTCGACAACGCTTACTCAGGTGTTTCGGCTGTTTTGGAAGTCCTTCAAAAGTTTGTAGTTGTCATAGTTGCGGTTATACTTCTTCAGAAAAAAGAAATCGAGCTTGCAATGTGGCTTGCATTCTTCCTGTTCTCACAAAACCTCTTCTCCTATGTAGATCAGCTTTTCATGAACTGGATCGGTCTTAAGTCGATACAGGGTATGTTCCAGCGTGTTATCGAGATAATGCAGGGCGATGAAGAAGAAATCGGTACGGATAAGACTTTCCCCGAAACGGGCGATATAAAATTCGAGAACGTGACATTCACATATCCCGAAACGGAAAAACCCGCAATAAAGAATGTTTCTTTTGATGTACCCAGAGGTTCGTGCGTAGCTATAGTCGGTCTTTGCGGCAGCGGAAAAACAACGTCTATAAGCCTTTTCGAGCGTCTTTATTCACCCGATGAGGGCAGAGTGACGATAGGTGACACGGATATAAGCGAATTTTCACTCTCCGATTTTCGTCGTCATATTGCCTATGTTCAGCAGGGGACAGACGTTTTCAGCGGCACGTTAAGAGAGGCTTTGACCTACGGAATAGACAGAGAAGTTTCAGATGACGAGATCATCTCTGCATCTAAACTGACAGGTTTTGATGAATACCTTGCCCTTTGCGGCAATGACCTTAACACACAGATCGCCCCCGGTGCATCATCTATGTCGGGCGGTCAGAGTCAGCGACTCATTTTGACAAGAGAATTTCTCCGAGGCGGCGATATAATCCTTATGGACGAGCCTACATCGGCACTCGATGTCCGTGTTTCGGAAAAAATACAAAACACAATGGACGAGATTTTCTCCGATAAGACAAGAATACTTGTAACTCACGATTTGACATTTGCCAAAAGGTATGACAAGATAGTTGTCATGAAAGACGGTGAACTTGTTGCCGAGGGAACGCACGATTCTCTCTTGGCAAGCTGTGACGTATACAGAAAAATGAACGAAAGCACATCAGAGGAGGCGATAGCATGAAAAAGAATAAAACCTCTTCAAAATCGTTTATCGGACGTTACTTTTCCGTTTTCAAAGGCATAAAACTGCCGTGGTTATTGATGCTTTTGACCCTTGCAAGCTCTATCACAATGATGAACTCGGAGCTTAGGTCGGCAACCTTGACCGCAAGTATAATCGACACAAGCCAATCGGCAATTAACTCAAAAGAGCTTTTAAATTACATCTCTGTTGCCGCCGTATACGCCATTGCGACAATACTCGACAACTATTTTACACGAAGAATGGAAGAAACGGTAACACTCCGTATAAGAACAAAACTTTGGTATAAGATAATGCATCTTCCGACAAAGTTTTACGATTCCGACAACGGAAACGAGCTTGTTACCCGTGTCACTTCCGATGCCTCTGCTCCGTCAGATCTTTTCACACTTGCAATATCATGCGTAACGTGTATCGTGACTTGTGTTCAGGCATTTAAAACTTTGTTTGACACAAACGTACTTTTAGCTAAATACTCGCTTCTGATAATCCCGATAACGTTGATAATAAGCGTTGTTTTCGGTGTTCTTCAGTTTAAACTCGGTGTGTACGGAACAGTCACACTTGCAAACAGCCTCGGTTATATTGCCGAGCGTGTCCGCAATTTCAGACTCGTAAAAAGTGCCGTAGCACAGAAAGTCGAGGAAAAGAAAGGCAACTACACCTTTAAACGTCTTTATATATCGGAATTTCTTTCATGGCTTATCGTTGCGGGATATCAGCTTTCACAAAGCATATTCTCGATACTTTTCATCGTTATCGTGTTCGTAATAGGAGGCAGACTTATTCCCACAGGCGAAGTAACGGTAGGTGACTTGACCGGATTTTACATGATAACCGGTGTTGTTTCACTTCAACTTATGCAGCTTTTCATGAACGCAGGTTCGGTTGCAGGAACATTCGGCTCAATGAAGAAGATAGCACAGATTTGCGACTGCGAACCCGAAAAGCAGGACGGTGAAAACGTACCGCAGCTGTGTTCCGATATCGTCTTTGATAACGTCACGTTTTCATATAACGATGAAAGAACGACTCTTGACGGTGTAAGCGTAAAAATACCGATGGGCAAGGTCACGGCTGTCATAGGCGGAAACGGTGCAGGTAAATCGACCGTATTCAAGCTTATTTCAAGACTTTACGAGCCTGAAAGCGGTGAGATACGTTTCGGTGACAAGAACATCTCCGACTTTGATTTGACAAGCTGGAGAAATCAGTTCGCTTACGTTTTCCAAAACGATCCGCTTATAGGCGGAACAGTGCGTGAAAATATTACCTACGGTATTGACAGAGAAGTCAGCGATGAAGAACTTATCGAAGTTGCGAAAAAAGCCAACTGTTACGACTTCATATTATCAAAACCGAACGGCTTTGACGAGGACGTCGGACTTGAAGGCTCTAACTTCTCGGGCGGTCAGGCACAGTGCATCTCAATTGCAAGAGCCATGCTCAAAAACGCAGATTATCTTCTGCTTGACGAGGCTACAAGCAACCTTGACTGCATGAGTGAAGCTTATGTTACACAGGCACT
>CAYWDD010000130.1:0-5148 GCA_964456935.1 uncultured Faecalibacterium sp.
GATACCGCCGCCTATTTCTTCGATTATTTCACGCAATGTTGTACCCATGGGTATTTCGACAAGACCTGTGTTCTGGATCTTTCCTCCGAGTGCAAAGACCTTTGTACCCTTAGACTTTTCCGTACCCATAGATGCAAAGTAATCCGCACCCTTGCGAATGATAGTCGGAATATTTGCGAATGTTTCAACGTTGTTTTCCGTAGTCGGCTTTCCGAAAAGACCCTTAACTGCCGGATAAGGCGGACGGGGTCTGGGTTCGCCTCTGTTGCCCTCGATAGAGGTCATAAGAGCTGTTTCTTCACCGCAAACGAATGCACCTGCACCAAGGCGGATATGAAGATCAAAGTCAAAGCCCGAATCGAATATGTTCTTACCCAAAAGTCCGTAGGCTCTCGCGTCCTCGATAGCTTTTTGAAGTCTTTCGACAGCTATTGGGTACTCCGCACGAACATAGACATAGCCTTCACTCGCACCTGTTGCATAGCCGCAAATTGCCATAGCCTCAACGATACAGTGCGGATCGCCTTCAAGAACGGAACGGTCCATAAATGCACCCGGGTCGCCCTCGTCGGCGTTACATACGACGTACTTCTGATCGGCTTTGTTGGCAGCTGTAAAGCTCCACTTTAAGCCTGTCGGGAATCCACCGCCGCCACGACCTCTAAGACCTGAATCCTTGACGACCTGAATGACTTCTTCGGGAGTCATTTCGGTCAAAGCTTTTCCGAGAGCCTGATAACCGTCAACGGCTATGTATTCGTCTATGCTTTCGGGGTTGATAACACCGCAGTTGCGAAGTGCTACACGGTGCTGCTTTTTATAGAAATTGGTATTATTTAACGAAACTATCTTGTGAGATTCTTCAACGAAGTCCTCACCTACATCTTTGTAGACAAGTCTGTCAACCTGTCTGCCCTTAAGAAGATGCTCTGAAACTATCTCCTTCACATCATCTTTTTCAACACGGCTGTAGAACGTGCCGTCGGGATAAACTATAACAACGGGACCTAACGCACAAAGACCGAAACAGCCCGTTCTGACGACCTTAACTTCATCGTCAAGGTCAAAAGCTTTAATCTGCTTTTCAAACTCTGTGATAAGAGCCGAGCTTCCGGAAGATGTACAACCGGTACCGCCGCAGATCAATACTTGAGCACGAATCATGATTTATACCTCCAATAAATTAGACAATTTTACTTTATCAACCGAGCTTTGTATATTCGGCGATAGGCTGACCGCCCTTGAGATGCTTTTCGATGACCTCTTTGGCTTTTTCAGCCGTCATTTTCACATATGTTACTTTCTCCTTGCCTGCCTCGAAAATCTCGACAACCGGTTCATACTGGCATATACCGATACAGCCTGTCTGTGTGACTGTGACTTTATCGGCAAGTCCTGCCTCGCTGACTCCCTCAACAAAAGCGTTGAGAACGGGTCTTGCTCCTGCCGCAATACCGCAAGTTGCCATACCGACAACGACTCTTACGTCGCCTGTACCCTCACGCATTACGACCTTGTTTTGCATTTTTTCCTTAATTGCCGCAAGTTCTGCTAATGACTTCATAATAAGGATTCCTTTCTATAATAATTTAATCGTTTCCGTTTTCACCGTCATACTGCTCTTTAAGGTATTCCCCTATCCACGAAATGACTTCGAATGAATCAAGCGGAACATCGCCCAATATTTCTCTCATTTCGTCTGTGTTAAGTGTGACGGTCCTGTCCGGCATCGTATGGACAAAATTCCAGCTCAAACTCGGCTGACCCTGAATGAGCGTCACGACCGTAGAAATTATATCTCCCAGCGGAGTGAAGTCCATATGATTTTTATAAAACAGTGCCGACGTTTTTGTGCCATGGCTGTCGGGGTACAAAGAAACGTGTCTTGATTCGATTTTTAAGTTTCCGCCTGTCTGCTGAGCCGCAAGTTTTAAAAGCGGTATCCCGAGTCCGACTTTTCTCGTTGTTCTTGTCGTACAAAACGGGTCTGTCACGCTTTTTAAAAATTCGGGCATCATTCCGCAGCCGTCATCTTTTATCGAAAACTCAAGCGTTTCTTCTGTTTCCTCTATGATGATATCTATTTTGTTTGCCCCTGCCTTGACCGAGTTTTGAGCGATATCGAGAATGTTAAGCGATAATTCTTTCATTTCAAACACCTCTCAATATCTTAAAAAGCTCTTTCCTGACTTTTCGGGAAGAATAAGGCTCGTCGTCTATCTCGAAATATGCGTCTTTATCACGGATATCCCAAAGATAGTGAGCATCGGAAGATATCACCGTCTGTTTACCGTCTAAGCCTTTATATTTTTCTTTGTACTCACCGATGTTTTCTTTCGAGTGAAACTCCGCACATTTTACGTTAAGTTCTTCGGGGAAAACACCCAATGTTGCGATTATGCCGTTTGCCTGTCTGTCAACGTGAGCCGGATAGCATATTCCGTGAAACTCCTCGACTAAAGCAGGTATCTTGTCTATCGGTATCTCGGTCGCATTCGGTAGCAGAAACTCATCTGTACCTATAACGTTGTCCTCAAAATCGCAGACAAGCTGATCGCCGAAAATATCGGTGCGGTTTTTGATCCTGATTCTTTTCGTGTCCGTAAAGTCGCTGAAAGCCATCGCATCGTCGATTTCTTCAAAAAGGCATATCACATGGATATCCTCTGCACTTGTAAGCTCCATTCCGGCAACGGGTATCAGTCCGTACTTCTTTGCCGCCTCGAAAAAGGCAGGGCAGTTTCTACAGGTATTATGGTCTGTCAAAGCGACTATGTTAAGTCCGCCCAAAACCGCCATACCACAGATATTGTTCGGGGTCATGTCGTTGTCGGCACAGGGAGAAAGACACGAGTGAATATGAAGATCGTAATAATACTTATTCATTATATATACTTACTTATTTCAGCGGCAGTTTCATAGGTCGTGCTTTCGGTTGACAGCACGTTCACACCCTTTTCTTCGGCTGTTTTGATAACGTTGTCATCAACTCTGACACCCTCTGTCAGAATAATGCAACCGACGTCGGCAAGCGATGCGACTGCGATTATATTGATGTTGGACATTATCGTTATCCATGCACAGCCTTCCTTGGCTCTGCCCATTACCCAGCTTAAAAGATCTCCCGCATATCCGCCTTTGACCTGTTTTTCTCCGTCAGGTACGGCAACCTTTTTAAAGCCGCATTTTTCACAAAGTTCGTTGACTGTCACTTTTAAGCCTCCTTACCGCTTTTATTTCTTTCGTTTTCAAGAACAATACACTTGCTGTCGGGGGATATTTTTCCTCTGACGAGATCTTCGGCAAAAGCTCTGCAAGTCGGTGAACCGCAAGCTCCGCAGTCTATTCCCGGCAAGGTTTGTCTTATCTGTTGTATTTGCGACATCATTCTCATTGATTCGCCCATGTTGTTACTGAGTCTGTTAATGGGAGTATATGACGGGAATGTGTTTAAAAAATATTCTTCGGGTACAAACTGTTCATCTGCCGAAAGGTGATTTCTCGACACGGGCATATATCTTCTTACCGTCTGAAGTCTGGTCTTTGCTATGAACGGATTTTCTATCGTCATAACTCCTCCGACACAGCCGCCTATACAAGCGTTCAGCTCGACAAATTCAAGTTGAGGGATATTGCCGTTTTCTATCTGATCAAGCACCTGTATGCAGTTTTCTATACCGTCAGCGGCAAGATATCTGTCGTTAAACAAAGCCGACGCTTCACCGCCGCTTGTTGCCCAGCCTATACCTATAACACCTGCCTCGGTTTCTTTTTCGGGAGCTTTATCTTTTTTCATCGCACTGACTAAAAGGAAATATATTTCACTCAAACTTACGACAACATTTATGTTGCTCTTATAATCCCCGTAACCGTTTCTTATGTAGCTGACCTTAGCCGCACACGGTGAAATAAAGAAAATTCCTATGTCCTCGTCCTTAAGCTCCGGGTGTTCTTTCTTGGCTTTCGCTCTTGCCAAAATTGCGGCAACCTCCATGGGAGGTAACAGCGGCATGACATTATCCTTTAAATACGGAAAACGCAAAGCTATGAGCCTTGAAATAACCGGACAGGCAGAAGAAATGACCGGCTTTTTAATGCCTTCCATTTTAAGATAAAGCCTTGTGTACGCCGAAACGAGTTCAGCCGCTTTTGCGACTTCGTATACATCATCAAAACCGATATCGTGAAGTCCCTGTATGACGTAGTTTACATCTTCAAGTCCGTCAAACTGACCGAACAAAGCCGGTGCAGGCAAAGCTATTTTCCATTTGTAATGGAGATAATGTTCAAACTTTGAACACATCGCTTTTTTGGCCTTGTGCTGACACACCCTTATACATTCACCGCAGTCTATACAGCGGTCTGTGTTTATATGAGCGTGACCGTCCTTTATTCTTATCGCCTCTGTCGGGCAATGTCTGATACAAGTCGTACAGCCTGTGCATTTTTCGACATCAAGTTCAACCGAATGTTTATAATAATTCATCTTTATCACCTGTCGAGATTGACAAACATCGTTATTTTCGTACCCTTGCCGACTTCGGTGTCGATATGCATTTCATCTGTATATCTTTTCATGTTCGGAAGTCCCATACCTGCTCCGAATCCAAGTGAACGCACCTGATCGGTGGCTGTTGAATAGCCCTCCTGCATAGCAAGAGCAACGTCCTTTATCCCCGGACCTTCATCGGTCAAAACGATTTCTATCTTATCCTCGTAAACATTGACGTCTGCAACTCCGCCTCCTGCGTGTATCACCATGTTTATCTCACCCTCATACATGGCTATTGAAACCTGTCTGATGACTTCGGGTGAAAGTCCGAGTTGTCTCAGACTTCTTTTAACGCTTGCGGACGCTTGTCCTGCGGAAGTGAAGTCGGTACCGTCAACATCATAATGGAATGTCAATGAATCACTCATACTCGCCTGCTTTCTCCCGTCAGACCGTTTGAATAAAGCTTTCCGCAAGCTTCATACATACGAAGCGGTGTTGTCAAAACGACTATTCCGCTGTCTTTCGCAAGCTCGATCATTTCGGGTGTCGGCTGTTTACTTCTGACAAACACGATACATATCATGTCCATCATTTCGGCTGTCCTGACGACCTGTGAGTTGACAAGACCCGTTAAAAGCACAGCCTGATTTTTA
>CAYWDD010000131.1:0-5145 GCA_964456935.1 uncultured Faecalibacterium sp.
TGAACGCCCTTTCCGCTGAGCGCATTAAGGTACGCAGGGAGGGTTGCAACGAGGGTCTTACCTTCACCTGTTTTCATTTCGGCAATTCGACCTTGGTGGAGGATAATACCGCCGATTATCTGAACGGGGAAGTGACGCATTTGAAGTACACGAGCCGATGCCTCACGGCAAGTTGCGAATGCCTCGGGTAAGATATCGTCGAGCGTTTCACCGTTTGCGAGTCTGTCTTTAAATTCGTTTGTTTTATTTTTAAGCTCATCGTCTGTCAGCTTTTTATATTCGTCCTCTAAAGCGAGAACCTTGTTAGCTATAGGCATGACTCTCTTGACTTCTTTTGCCGAATAGTCACCGAAGAGCTTTTTGAAAAGTCCCATTTTATCACCTCTTTAAAAATATAGGCTCAAATTCTATGTATACAAGGTGTTTGTGATACGTTTAAGCCATATCTAAGTTATTATAGCACAGTTTAAACTAAAAATCACTATATTTGGCAATTATTTTCTATAAAATTGTGACCTTGAGATTCGGTTGCTACGGATTGGGAAAACTTAAAAGCAATCGCAATATGGGGAATTATCGGTTATGAAAGTTAAAACCTTTCCGTCACGGCTTTGCCGTGCCACCTTCCCTTTCAGGGAAGGCAAGAAATTGGATCACCGCCTATCGTAGCCACTGAAAGATAAATTTATCCGAACAGCAAATCTCTAAGTTCTGCTGTGCTTTCAAGGTAATTTTCACAGCAAGCTTTCATATACTCTCTGATTTCGGGTACGATATGCGACCAACCTGCACACGCAAACGGCACGTTTACGCTGTTAGCCATGTCAAGACCGGGTTTCATGTCGTCTACCATGAGAATTTCATTCGGGGCAAATCCGTATATCCTCATGATTTCATTCAGTGCGTACGGCGAAGGCTTTATTTTGTCTTCACCGAGGTCATAGCCGAAAATCATGTCGGGTTCGTCAATGCCGTGATAGGCATAGTCACGCTTGATGTTTGCCGAGTTTGAGTGAGTCGCTACGCAGACGACACCGCCAGATTGACGGAAGTCTCTGATTATTTCGGGCATTCCCTCATAGAAGTGTGCTACACGCTTAGACGTGTATTCACGCCACATTTTGTCCTGTGCAACGGTTTCTTCGTCGGTGAAGTGAAGTTCTTCACGGCACATTCTGAAAAATCCGATATCGAAGTTATACTTCATAAATTCATCAAGACTCATGGTCGTACCGGGTCTGAGTGCATCTAAAGTTTCAAGCCATTGCGGATAATGTATTTCGGGTGTGCTTTTGACGGTGGTGTCATCGTGGTCAAGCACAAGACATTTAAATTTCAGTTTCATTTTAACCTCCTTGCAAGTTGGTATGCTATGTTTACAGTATAGCACAGTAAATGCAAAATGCAAAGGGCAAAATGCAAAATCACGCTTTTGAATGCAGAGGGGAGGGCATGCTCACTGCGTTCGCAAATGCAAAATGCAGAATGCAAAATGCAAAATTGCGGTGGGTTTCGGATTGTTCACAGCGGCTTGGTGATTGCAAATTTCGCATTAAAACCTCTCCGGTAAAAGCTGTAGCCGACTTTTACCACCTCTCCTTTCAGGCGAGGCAAGACGAAATCACCGCAAAAAAGTCAGCTTGACATATTTCGACAGAAATAGTATAATACTTTCGTAGTTGGAAGATTGCCGAAAGGCGGTTGGTGTTATCATTCTCCGAAAGGAGGTGATATCATGATTTTTACATTAACGTTTTATGTAGGAAAGTTAACTTTCACTATTCAAGTTAGAGTAAAGAGAAACAGCCGTCACTCGGGCAAGTGACGGCTGTCTTTAAAAAATAAAAACAACCTAAAACACTGACCGCTTTTAACGGTCATCTTCCAACTACATTATAAGCGGCAAATACCTTTTTGTCAAGTGCAAATCGGTATTTGTCGCTTCCTTTTTACACTGATTTTTCTGCCAAGCACAAGGCAAATTTTATTTATCCATTTCGATTATCTTGTTATAGATTCTCTCGCAAGCACCTTTGTCGTTGAATGCAAAGAAATTGTCGATTCTTTCTCTGTATTTGTCTTTGAGCTTGCAGCCGTTTTCCATATACTCGATTATGCGGTCAACGGTGGAGTCAAGGTCGTATTCGACTTCACCGAATCCGTCACGCTCATAGTCGAAGTAGCCTTTTTCGTAGCTGTGACCGCCTCCGAAGAAAGTTTCTTTGTCAAACTGCGTATAGACGATCGGTTTTCTTAGGTACACAAAGTCGAATATTGCCGATGAATAGTCAGTTACCAGCAAATCGCTTTGTGCAAACATATCACGGTAACACGATGTGACGTCAAGAATTTTGACTTTATCGGAGAATTTGAAAGCCGATATCAGTGAAATCATTTGAGGATGGGGCATAAATTGAACGGTATAACCAAGTTTTTCTGCTGTATTTAATAACTTTTTGTTGTTCAGCAAGTCGGTATAAAATTTAAGATACTCACTGTTGTAGATAGCATCGTTGAACGGTCTTAATCCGGTATGAAAGTCCGTATCTTTAACAAGATATTTTCTCCAAGTAGGTATAACTGTAACTATCTTTTTTTCATCATGATAGAGCCTGTCAAATCTCGGAAGACCCGTTAGCCAAACTTCATTTTCAGAGTAATTATATACCTTCTGCTGAACTATAGAGTCACGTTCAGCTGGTGCGGACGTGATAAAGCCTGCAATATTTTTACTATATTTGTAAAGCCAGCCGGACAAATCATCTTTAATTACACCGTGTTGTAAGAAGACGAAGTCAGCACGATAAATGTCAGCAAACAAATATCTGTGTGGATTAAATGGGTCGAGCGTGTTTTCATTTGCTGCTGAAGAAACAATTTTATCGGCAAGTAATGACAACAGCTTATGTTCATAAGAGAACGTTTCGATAGTCGGACCCATTTTGCTGATACGTTCAAAATCGGAGCTATCCTTATTGAGTACAAAGTACGCATCAACGTCATCTTTGTGATTTTCAACAAGATACTTGAAGAAAGCCTCACCGTTATCGTCAGCCTTGTCAACTCTGTCCGAAATAAGCCATATCGGTTTTTTGAGAGTGGGTTTGATTTCAAAGTATTTGTTTCTTAGATTGAGGACTTCCGATATCTCATCTTCCTCAATACGTTTAACTTGCGGTATTGCGTCTTGATACAATTTCTCAAGAGCGTTTTTCTTGCTGTCGTCACATTCTTCTATGCGTATAATTGATGAACCTGCAATAGCAATATGATTTTCGCTGTAATAATATTGGTTACGGACTTTTGTATTTATCGGCGACATTTTTTGATATGACAAATTTGTCTTTACGATTTCAAGATCGTCACACTTCATGACAACGCTTATTACTAAAGGCATTTTTTTATCCTCTAAATTTATGCTCGATTTAAAAGCATAAAATTGAAGTATAGGATCGCCCCAAGCGGTGACGGTTCTGTTTGAATGAGGTAATAACTGTGTAGGATAGTCTTTGTTATTGATTCGCAGAAAAACAGATACGTTTTTAAAGTTGTTGCGAATAAGACCGCTTTCGCCCTCGATATATAAAACATTGTTTTTGATTTTAAAGAGATGAATCTTTACTGCAATGCTTGAGTGATAACCTAAAGCCACACCGTTTGAGGTGATAGCATATCTGTATCCATATGGGTGTTGCCATACGAGTTCGGTTTTAGCGTTGAGAGTTCCTTTTATTTCGAGCATTTTATATTTGCGTTCGAAATTTGCATAAGGATTATTGACTATCAAATCATCGTCAATGTAAGAAAGTACGTTCTTGATGTTCTCAACATAACGTGCTGCCTGTTCTTCATTGAGTATGGTCGATGTCAATTTCTTGGGATAAGTTACACGCCATTGCAACTCGTAAGCTAAAGCACATTTTACAAAGTCGGGAAGATATCCGACCTTGTTTTTATAGTAGGTTATGATGTTGAACATATAACCGGTAATGCATTCTTCAAAATAGTCCAGCTTTTGCATATTGTTTTGAAGTGCAGAGGAATTGTCGGTTCTTGTACGGTACATATAAGGCATTCCTGCACAAACACCGAGTTTCATTTTTTCGGCAAGTACACGCATTGCCAAATCTCCGTCTTCCGAGATACGAAGAGAAGTATTAAAGCGGAAATTCTTAATTGTTTCAGCTTTAGCAAAAGCGGTTGCCATAGAAATTTGTAATGTCCACGGTTCACGGTTAAGATCAATGACTCTTGTTCCTTTTGCAAATTTGTTGTTCAACGGGTGAGGACCGTGTTTTCCCTCAAAAAATCTTATCGGAATAGAAACAACGTCGATATCGTCATAATTGTTTTCGAAGAGCTCATAAACAGACGTAAACGTCGCCTTATATTTATAGTAATCATCGGGGTCGCAGAAACCTATATACTTCCCCTTGGCATATTCGAGTCCTGTGTTTCTTGCCGATGAAACACCTCCGTTTTCTTTGTGAATACACAGCACGTTTTCCGGATACTGCTTTGCTATCGCATCGCAAATCTCACCCGACTTGTCCGGTGAGCCGTCGTCTACGAAAACGACTTGAACGTTCTCGAAAAAGCCGATGTTCTGTCTGCGAATGCTTGCGAAAGTTTCTTCGACATACTTTTCGACTTTGTAAACGGGGATAACGACCGAAATTTTATACTCGTACTCACGGTCTTTGTACATCTTTTCGATGCTTTCGTTCAATTTTTGTGAATTATCGCCACTGACGGATTTTATACCGTTCTCGTACGCAAACTTCGTCATTGCGGAAAGTGCCGCTTGACCTTTTTCGCTTTCGTCGTCGATGAAGTGTAAGAGATTTTCAAGCTTTACAAACTTTGATATCTCCGTGCCGTTTTCGATATGACGATAGTACTTAGCCTTTGAGTTTATGCCGATTTTTCCGTCCTTAAGCTGGAGTTTGAGCATAAAATCAATGTCTTTCACGCTGTCAAGCTTGTCTTTGACGAAAAAGCATGAATTAAGATCAAGTGTGGCGTACCTTGAATTATCTTCAAAATCGGCAACCTTTCTCTTGGGCAGATAAGCCCTGTCGATGCAGGCGGATTTATCTTCTTTCTTAGCATAAGCAGGGAGCTTCACGACCGAACAGCCGCTCT
>CAYWDD010000132.1:0-5098 GCA_964456935.1 uncultured Faecalibacterium sp.
GACCCGTTTCACGCAAAGTTGTTGCGTACATTTGAGATAGGGCATAAGGCAAAAGTCCTATCAGCATCACCTTTAGGTATTCCTGACCGTATTGCAGCGTTTTTTCGATATCTCCCACATCGTCACCGCTTGTTGAAAGGAACAGCCTTATAAGCGGCTCATCGAATTTGATGAAGATAAACAGTGCCACGGCAAATATTATCAACGCAAGATACAACTTATATTTCATCGTCTGTCCGACGCTTTTGTGATCGCCCTTGCCGAAATACTGTGTGGAGAAAATGCCGGCTCCCGAAAAGCCGCCGAAAAGAGCAAGGTTAAAAATGAATATCATGTTGCCGACGATAGCGACGCCCGACATCTGCTCCGTTCCGACTCTTCCGACCATTATGTTATCAAGGAAACTTACAAAGTTTGTGATGAAGTTCTGAATTATCATAGGCAGTGCCATAACACAAACCATTTTATAAAACTGCCTGTCACCGATATATTTTCTCATAAACACCTCATATGTATTTTATGTTTTATACTCACATTAACTTTTGAACTTGCACAGTATATCACATCATTAGAAAAAAGTAAAGAACCGCAAGCGTGCAGTTCTTTACTTTTATTTGAAATTTTATTTTCATCAATCATCGAGAATGTAAACTTCGACATTTCTTCTTCCGAAGTTGACACACTCACTGTACGTTCTCATATACAGGTCAACGACTGTTCCGCTGCCGTTATATGCAAATCCGCCCGTGTCTGCTGCTATTGCATAACCGTAAACGAACTTTCCGTCCGATGAAACGATATACATCTTTGTGCCGTAGGGGATCTGCTTGGGGTTGACCGCAACGTATCCCGGCTTGACCTTGACACCGGTCGAGCAGGTTGTTCCGCTACAGTATGCCGTTGCTTTGCCCGTTATGAGCTTTTTGTACTTAGTCGGTCTGCCGTTCTCATCAAGTTTAACACTTGACGGAAGTTCAAACTCGGATATAGTCTTTTTTCCGTTTACTTTAACAACGGGTCTTGATTTTGTTCCTTTTTTGACGACCTTATCGGTTGCCTCTGACTTTACCTTAGTCTTAACGACTTCGGATCTTACAAGCTCTCCGTCTACATATTTGTCCTTATATGTGACGACCTTGACACCGCTCTTGCCCTGTGTGACGACCTTTGTCTGGTCTTTGTACATTGAGCTGTCACTGATTGTCTTTGTCTTGTATGAAAGCTTTTCCGTTTCCTTGCGTGTTTCGTAAGTGACACGCTTAATTCTGATCTTCATGCCCTCCTTGACCTGTTTGTCAAGCTTGACATTGATCTCGTCGTCCTCACCGAGGGTGATTCCCGCTTCTTTAAGCAGGTCTGCTACAGTACCTTTAGATGCATTGTAGCTTGTTGTTTTGCCGTCAACCGTGATCGTTACTCCGAATGCTCTTGAAACTACAATACGCATGGAATCAAAAACGTAGATATCGGACTTGAAGTTGAGCGAATCGCCCTCTGAGAGAGTGATGCCTGCCATTTCAAGTGCGTCCTCGACTGTGCCGGCGGTTTTGACAAAATATTGCTTATCGCCGTCAACTATAGTTACCTCACTTGCTCTGTACACATAGATTATCGAATCTTCCGAATTACCTGTGTAGTTTGTAAGGTCAACTAAGTCATACTCACCGACTTCAACGTTAGCCTTGTTGAGAAGATCTTCGGGGATCGACGAGAATGAAACCACCTTGATAAGATCGTTATCACAAAAGACGTATGTTGTTGTTAAATCGGCGGCAGCCACAACGGTTGATGCCGTACAGGCGATAACAACTAAGATAGCTATTACAACTCGTAAAAGTTGATAGTGCAGCTTGTCGTTAGCACCTTTCATTTTGTTAATCATCGAATTGCTCCTTTTAAGTATCGAACGCCCGAAAGCCAACCGGAAATGGGCTTGACTTTCTCAGATTTTGCATTGCCTGCAATGTACGTTCGACCGTAATTTTCGCAGCGACATTTGGCATTATAGTATTTTTCGCCCAACTTGTCAAATATTTTCTCGGGCGGTTTTTGTGCAAAATGACGAAAGTGTTTTAATTTTTCTTCATAAATTGCCGCTATAACCCCTTTGTTTGTATTAGCGTTTTAAAGTGGTAAAATAAAATCGCCCGAAATTTTGTACAAAAGTTGAAAAAATCGGTTTTTTGATTTTTCGGTGTTTTTTGTATACATTTAAACGTATTTGTCTACAAAAATCGCAGCTTTTTCATTAGTGATTATTGGCATTTTAGGGGGAAATATACAGGCGGGGATTTGAGAAAAACGGGTGGGGTGCCGGGGTGCGAAGCAGGGCGGCGAGGTGCGGCTTTGCGAGCCCTCGAACGCAAGTGAGAGGGTGGCAAAGCCGCAGCGGAAACTGACTGTTACGATGTGATTTTCGGCTGTGAATTTGCTTGAAATTAAGGCAAGGAAAAACCGCCTGTGACAGAAAAAGCGAGGCAAAATTCAGATAAAAAAGGACCGAGAATCACTTCTCAGTCCTTTATTATAGTATACATTATTATATGCGATTTATCAAATCTGCTTTAACAGTGTCGGAAGTTTTGCTATTGCTCCGCCAAGACCCTTAAGAATTGTCGCAAGTCCCTTTCCTTCACTCTCACCGTTGAGTATCATAAGCAAGCCTTTGCCCATTTCTTCGGTGAATACACCACCGCTCATTGCGATGAAGTCACGAATGGGTATCTGTAAAGCCATAGCTTTCATCATACCCGATGATGAGCCGCCTGCATTGAAGTTAAGACCCATGACCTTGTCGATGAGAACGTTGATTCTCTTGCCCCACTTGGAGTTCACTGCATCTTCGAGTGAGCAGTTCAAGTCAAGAGGTTCGCATACATCTCTTTCAGCCGGCGGTATCTCTCTGCCGAGAACCGTTGCGAACTGTCCGTCGGGAACATTCATAATGTCTGCCTGATAGTAAACAGGTGCGGATACTCTGTAATCGGGTATCTCAGCCTCAACCGTACTCTCGACATTGACGGAAGTTGTAAGTCTGATGTCCTTTGACGATGCACCGATGAGAATGTCGAAATCTCCGCTTTCAACGTGCCAATCGTTGATGTTTATATTATAGTATGCGAATGCACGTTTATCAAGCTCGATTGAAACCGTCTTTTCTTCGCCCGGCTCAAGGAATACTTTTGTAAAGCCCTTGAGTTCCTTTGTAGGACGGAAGATCGTGCTTTCCTTGTCGGCAACATAAAGCTGTGCAACTTCCGCACCTGCTACATCGCCCACATTCTTTATCTTAAAGCTGACGTTAACCGTGTCAGTGTCTTTGATATTTTTCTTGCTGACCTTTGCACCCGAATATTCGAATTTAGTGTACGACAAGCCGTATCCGAACGGGAACTGAACATCAACATTCGCACTGTCGTAGTATCTGTAACCGATGTATACGCTTTCTCTGTACTCGACAGTTCTTGACGAACCGGGGAAGTTGTTGTATGACGGATTATCGCTGAGTGCATACGGATAGGTTTCGGCAAGCTTGCCTGACGGATTGACCTTTCCCGTAAGGATATCAACGATAGCACTGCCACCTGCCTGACCGCCGAGATAAGCGTTAAGCAAAGCCTTTGTTTTGCCAAGCCACGGCATAGCTACGGGTGAACCGCCGAAGAGTACAACAACGACATTTGAATTTACAGCACAAACAGCGTCAATAAGTTCTGTATGTGATGTCGGGATATCAATGTGACTTCTGTCATAGCCCTCTGCCTCATACTCGTCCGTAAGACCTACGAACAGCAATACGGTATCGGATTTTTCCGCAACTGCAACTGCATCTGCGATAAGTGCATAGTTCGGCTTGTCCGACTTTGAGTTATAGCCGGGAGCATAGAGCGGTGCATAGCCTGCCTCTATGAATGAATCGAACGCATTGTCAAGCTTTGTCGGGCAAATATGAGATGAACCTGCGCCCTGATAACGGGGTACTCTTGCGAGTTCGCCTATAACACCGAGTTTCTTATCCTTTGACAAGGGCAAGATGTTATCTTCGTTCTTCATGAGTACCATAGACCGGTTTGCAATCTTTCTTGCGATTTCATGATGAGCGTCCTTATCGTATGTAAAGTTGCAAAGAGATTCCTTTGACTTGAAAATTAGGTCAAGCACTCTGTCTACTGCAACGTCGATATCAGCCTCGTCAAGGTTGCCCGAAAGTACCGCATCATATAATTTTCCCGAATTGTAGCCGCCTGATGTGGGCATTTCAAGGTCGTTACCTGCTTTGATGCCCTTTACTCGGTCATTGACTGAACCCCAGTCGGAAACAACAAGACCTTCAAAGCCCCACTCATCTCTGAGTACCTCTGTCTGTAACCAGTGGTTATCCGCACCGTAAACACCGTTTATACGGTTATAGCAGTTCATGACAGTCCACGGTTGAGCTTTCTTTACGGCAATTTCAAAAGCGGTAAGATATATTTCACGAAGCGTTCTTTCATCGACAACAGAGTCGATCTTCATTCTTCTTGCCTCTTGGCTGTTAGCGGCAAAGTGCTTAAGAGAAGTACCGACACCCTTTGACTGAATGCCGTTGATAAGACCTGCGGCAACTTCACCTGCAAGGACAGGATCTTCCGAGAAGTACTCGAAGTTTCTGCCGCAAAGAGGTGAACGCTTCATATTTACACCCGGACCGAGAATTACGCTTACTTTCTCCTGAAGGCATTCTTCACCGAGAGCCTGTCCCATTTCATAGAGAAGTTCGGGATCCCATGAACAAGCCGTTGTAGCGGCTGTGGGGAAACAGGTTGTCGGAACGGAAGTGTTAAGCGACATACCCGATGAATTTTCGATTTTCTTTCTGAGTCCGTGAGGACCGTCTGTCAGACAAATTGACGGAATACCCAAACGTTCGACTCCGTTCATATGCCAGAAGTCTTTGCCCGTGCAAAGATTGATTTTTTCCTGCAAAGTTAATTTTGAGATTATATCCTGATATTTCATGCATATTCCTCCATAATAGATTTGTTATCATTATACAATATATCCCCCACTGTTTTCAAGAGGTTTTAGGGTAATTTAATAAAGTAATGTAAGATCAAAA
>CAYWDD010000133.1:0-5094 GCA_964456935.1 uncultured Faecalibacterium sp.
GAGAGCTAAAAGTCAGCACAACAATTTTGCATTTTGCCCTTTGCATTTTGCATTTTAAAAAGCCGCCCGTGTGCAGGGAGTACGGTGAGATAAAAACCTAAAAGTCGAAAAGACTGAAATTTAAGCGGCTAAGCACGGACTTTCCGCTGTATATAAGCCTAAAAGTCAGAACATCCGGCATCTAATATCAATTTTTAAAAAATCGACACCGAAAAACGGGTGTCTAATATTTTTCACCGAAATTACATTAATTCGTGAACGAAATTATAAAAAGAATTAAAACGCTTTTTTAAACATTGACCTGCAAAAAAATCGGCAATATAATTTTAGCAGCTAAAAGCGAAAATCTAAAAAATCGGAGGTTATTGTTATGAAAAAGATTTTAGCTACTCTTCTTGCGGCAGTAATGGCATTCAGTATGTTTATTCCCGCTGCGGCAGCAAACACACCCGATACGCTCAACATGAACGATAGCACTTCGGCACAAGTCGTTTTCGGTGTATTCGGTTTCTTGGAACCGATTTATAACACCGTCCACGCTATTGTCCATACGCTTTCCGAGATATTCGGTTTCAGATGTCCGTTCTATCATGAAAAAGAGGACATTGATACTCCCGATAATCCCGACATACCCGTTGACCCCGTTGATCCCGAGGTGCCCGTTGACGATGACACTTACGAAGCGACCGAAATTACGGCGGCTGAACTTGCCGAGCTTCTCAAAGGCGAAATCATAGACAACAGCTTGACGGTAGAGCTTAACGACAACTACGTCGTAACAGATGATTGGACTTCTATCTCCTATCCGGTTGATGTTTATCTCGTAATGCTCAACTCATTCACATTCAAAGGCAACGGTCACATCATTGCAGGTTTGACAGCTCCTTTGTTTGAAGGCAATGTTGCACGCAACATTAAAATCGAAAATCTCACTATCGCCAATTCCAACATCACCAACGGTGAGGAGAACGGCTTAGGCAGAGGTGCAATTGTTGCATACACCGACAGTAGCGTCGTAAGCGTAGACTTTGAAAACTGCACAGTTAAGAACACGACCGTCACTTCCGCAAAGAGTGCGGGCGCACTTGTCGGCAACGCACAGCAGAATAATTTCAGTGCCAAGAACTGTACCGTTAAGGGAGTCAACATTGACGCTGCAAAGAGTGCCGGTGCTGTAGTCGGTTTCTTCATGACAGACTCGGCAATGAATCACACGATTGAGAATTGCAAGGTTGAAAATTGCAATCTTTCCGGTGAATATGCAGGTCAGATAGTCGGCACAGCGAACGGCAGCGGCGAACTCAAAATCGTAAATTGCGATTTTTCGGGTGACGCTTGTGACCCTGCCCGTGTTTTTGCAACCGTAACCGTTACTAACGACTGAAATTCATACTGAATAATATAACGCTGATTTTGTGTTGTACAACGCAGAATCAGCGTTGCTTTTTGCGTGAAAATCCCTCGGTCTATGACAACATGAAATTCCGTCATAAACTTAAAGTAAGAACATCTAATGAAAACCTAAAATCTATTTTCAAAATCCTCTTGACTTAAAGTATACTTCAAGTTGTATAATATAAGAGCACATAACATTAGGATTGGAGGAAACGTTATGGAAAGATTTGAAAACATAAAGAAAAATTTCGGTTTCGGTTGTATGAGATTGCCGATGAAAGATGAAAAGATAGACTATGATGAGCTTTGCAAAATGGTCGATACGTTCATGGACGAGGGCTTTAACTATTTCGATACCGCCCGTGTCTATCATGAGGGAAACAGCGAAATCGCAATAAGAGAATGCATTTCTAAAAGATATCCCCGTGAAAGCTTTATCTTGACCGATAAACTCTCCGATGCTCTTTTTAAAACGCAGGAGGAAGTTAAACCGCTTTTCGAAAAACAGCTCGAATCCTGCGGTGTCGAGTATTTCGACTTCTATCTTCTTCACGCTCAAACAAGAGATCTCTTTGAAAAGTACAAAAAGTGCCGTGCATATGAACAGGCATTTGAGCTTAAAGCAGAGGGAAAAATAAAACACGTCGGACTGTCTTTCCACGATACGGCAGACGTGCTTGACAAAATATTGACCGAGTACCCCGAACTTGAGGTCGTTCAGTTGCAGCTTAACTACGTTGACTTTGAAGACCCCGTTGTTCAGGCAAGACTTTGCTACGAAGTCTGTCAAAAGCATGATAAACCCGTAATCGTCATGGAACCTGTCAGAGGCGGTCATCTTGCAAATCTGCCCGATAAAGCCAAAGCAATACTCGATGAGCTTAACGGCGGAAGTCAGGCAAGCTATGCCATAAGATATGCCGCAGGTTTCGACAATGTTATTATGGTACTGTCGGGTATGAGCAATATGCAGCAGCTTTGCGACAACGTTTCATATATGAAAGACTTCAAGCCCCTTGACGAAAGGGAAATGAAAGCCGTCAAGGAAGTCTGTGACGTGTTCAGTGCAATGCACCTTATCAAATGTACCTCTTGCCGTTACTGTATTGACGGTTGCCCGAAGAAGATATCTATTCCGAATCTCTTCTCGTGCATGAACACAAAGAAGATGTACAACGACTGGAATGCGGATTATTACTATGGTGTACACACGACAAATCACGGAAAAGCGTCCGATTGCATAGGTTGCGGAAAGTGCGAAAAAGCCTGTCCTCAGCATCTTGAAATAAGAGAGCTTTTGAAAGAAGTAGCTAAGGAGTTTGAAAAAGAATGATAGAATACAGAAAACTTCCCAAGGGTGAAGAAAAGCTGTCGGCTCTGGGTTTGGGACTCGGCGGTATACAAAAATCATCACCCGAAGAAATAGAAAAAACCGTCAAAGAGGCTATTGACAACGGCATAAACTTCTTTGACCTTTGCGGCGGCGGTGCGGTGATATACGAGCCGTTCGGAAAAGCCGTTTCAGGGGTACGGGAAAAGGTGTTCTTCCAGTTGCATTTCGGAGCGGTTTATAACGACAGCGGAGATTACGGCTGGTCAAGAGATCTCTCACGAATAAAGGACACTTTCGAGTGGGAAATGAAATGCCTTAACACAGATTACGTTGATTTCGGCTTTCTTCACTGCGTTGACGAAGACAAGGACATAGACGACATAATAAGCAACGGAATACTCGATTATGTCAAAGAGTTAAAGTCAAACGGCACAGTTCGTCATCTCGGCTTTTCTTCACACACACCGTCGGTTGCGAACAAATTGCTTGACATGGGAATGTTCGACATGATGATGTTTTCGATAAACCCTGCCTACGACCTTGAAAAGGGTGACGAATACGGCATAGGCACAACGAATGAAAGAGCAGAGCTTTTCAGACGGTGCGAATCCGAGGGAGTCGGAATATCCGTAATGAAACCTTTCCACGGAGGTCAGCTTTTGTCGGACAGCACTTCACCGTTTAAGAAAGCAATGACAAAAAATCAGTGCTTGCAATATTCTCTTGACAGACCTGCCGTGCTGTCGGTCGTTCCGGGTGTCAGAGGTCTTGACGATCTTCATGAATTGCTCAAATTCCTCGATTCGACAAAAGAAGAAAACGACTACTCACTCATGGGTGCGTTCACACCCGAATCGGCAGTCGGAAACTGTGTTTACTGTAATCACTGTAAGCCCTGCCCTGTCGGTATAGATATAGGTCTTGTCAACAAGTATTACGACCTGTCACTTTCAGGTGACGAAATGGCTCACAACCACTACAGTAAGCTGTCGGTCAATGCCGAAAGCTGTATATCCTGCGGACACTGTGATTCAAGATGTCCGTTCGGTGTACATCAAAGCAATAAAATGAAAAACATAGCAGAATATTTTAAAACAGGAGTATGAACCAATGATAGAAAATGTATTGACAAGAAAGAACGTAGGGGCAAAAGGAAAAATCACAGTCAAGGCACTCGTATCTGCCGGAATCATCGCTCTTGCGGTGATACTTCCACAGCTTGCACACGTTACAGTCGGCGCAGCGGCAGGCGTAAAGTGGCTGCCGATGTATCTTCCGATACTGCTTGGCGGTTGTGTCCTCGGCTCACGTTGGGGTCTTGCCGTAGGTATGCTTTCACCTCTTGCAAGCTTTATGATAACCTCTTTATCGGGTGAAGCGATGCCCTCACTTGAAAGACTTCCGTTCATGATGGCGGAACTTGCGGTTTTCGCTTTTGTTACAGGTCTTTTCTCCGATAAGATAGAGAAAAACTCACTCATGGCTTTCCCTGCTGTCATTATTGCACAGCTCAGCGGCAGAGCATTTTTCTTAGCACTCGCAGCACTCATGCAGAATTTCACGAGCCTTTCAACGGCAATGGTCTTTTCACAGATAAAGACAGGTCTTGTCGGTTTGGCGGTTCAGGCTGTTGCAGCACCTCTTGCTGTTATAGGGCTTAAATATCTCATGAACAAAGAACGCTCATGAGTGATATTTCCATAGCTATAGACTCACTTGACGGTCATACCATTGCCCTTTGCAAGGACGGAAACGTGATAACAAGTGACGAAAGAGGGATCGCACCCATGATAGGATTTATAAGAAACGGCACTGACCTTACAGGGTACAGTGTCGCAGATAAAATCGTGGGTAAAGCGGCGGCAATGCTGTTTGTCAAAGCCGGAATAACAGAAGTTCACGCACAGGTGCTTTCGGAAAAAGGAAAAGCCGTACTTGAAAAACATTCGATCAAGTACAGCTTTGATACTCTGACAGAAAACATAATCAACAGAAAAGGCACAGGCATATGCCCAATGGAGCTTGCAGTCGAGGATATAGACGATGTTGAGGTTGGAGTGCGGACGTTAGCAGGGAAATGCTAGACTTTTGCTCACTGCGTTCATAAATGCAAAATGCAAAATTGTGGGGTCGCTCCGCTCCCGAATTTATCCGCTTTGAGTGATTTTGTATTTTTGATTTATTATACGCCTTTTAAGTGCGAAGTTATTGTGTTGAGTCAAATTTGTTGACAAAATACGGCAAAAAGAATATAATGACCTTGGTTCTGCACAAACGGTATGCGGTTATGCTCTCTTGACAGAGGGTAAGACCCTCTGAATACATATCAGGGGGTGATGCGAATGGAAACTTTAGCTTTAGGTATA
>CAYWDD010000134.1:0-5063 GCA_964456935.1 uncultured Faecalibacterium sp.
CGCCACTTTTCAGCACTTGATTTTATTTTCTTGACAGCAAACATACCGTCTCAACATGCACGGTCCTTGGGAACAAATCCACTGCTGTGGCCTGTTTTGTTTCATATCCAAGCTCCTTGAACACTGCGCAATCTCTTGCTAAGGTCGCAGGGTCACATGAAACGTATACTACCCTATTGGGATTCATCTGTGCTACGGTTTCTATCACCTGTCTGTCGCAGCCCTTTCTCGGTGGGTCGAGAACTATCACATCGGGTCTTACACCCTCGTCCGCAAGCGTTTTTGCCGCACCTTTCGCATCGTCGCAAATGAACCTTGCGTTCGTCACATTGTTAAGTTTTGCGTTGAATTTTGCGTCCTCTATCGCCTGAGGCACAACTTCAACTCCTATCAATTCTTTAACCTCGTCCGACATCGAAAGTCCTATTGTACCCGCACCGCAGTAAAGGTCAAGAAGTGTTTCTTCACCCGTGAGATTTGCGTATTCTTTCGCTTTTTCGTATAATTTTTCGGCTTGGTCGTGGTTTACTTGGTAAAATGACAGCGGTGAAATTCTTATTTTTTTGCCGCAGAGAACGTCGGTTATATATCCGTCACCGTAAAGCGGTATACATTTTTCGCCTAAGACCTTGTTCGTTTTTTTGTCGTTTACGTTGAGAAGTACGGTCTTTATGTTGCTGTTTTTAAGCAGGATCTCCAATAACCTGTCTTTATTCGGTACGCTTTCGGTCGTGACAACAAGGCAAACCATCACCTCACCGGTAACTTCTGCCTTTCTTAAATAAATGTGCCTTAAAAGTCCTTTTCCGCTTTCTTCGTCGTAAACCGTGACTTTGCTTGTCAGTACCCAAAGTTTGATGTCGCTTAATATCGAGCTGAACTCTTCCGGTTGAAGCAGGCAGGACGTACCGTCACAAATTCTGTGACTTTTCGGAGAGTAAAATCCCATTATGAGATCTCCGTTTTGGCTGAGTCCGACCGGGTACTGTGCCTTGTTTCGGTAGTGATCAACACTTTTACAGCCGACGATTTCGCCGACTGTAACATCTAATTTGCCTATTCTGTCAAAAGCGTCTTGAACTCGCCGTTTCTTGCCGTCAAGCTCGCTTTCATATTTTATATGCCTGTACACACAACCTCCGCAACGTGAGAAAACGTCGCAGTCGCAGTTGATCCTGTCCTTCGAGGGTTTGACTATCTTCTTGATGATACCCACTGCATACTTAGTCTTTGCCTTAATGATATGGACGATCAAATCGTCACCGACAGCCGTATTTGCAACAAAAACAGCCTGTCCGTCAAAATGTGCAACACCGCTGCCCTCTGAGGAAATTGATTCTATTTTAACACGAATCTCATCGTTTTTCTTTAGTGCCAACTGCTCCACCCTTACTTGACTTGTATTGTTTTAAGATCAATAACCACGGCTAAACCGCCGAGTCTTGAACGTCTTGCGTGAATCTCTCCGCCGTGGCTTTCGACTATCTCCTTGCATATCGCAAGTCCCAAGCCGGCAACTTTTCTGCCTTGGTCGGACGTGTATAACGGCTCGAATATGACTTCAAGTTTTTCTTCCTCTACTCCGTCACCGTTATCGGAAATTATTATCTGAGCCTCGCCCTGCTTTTTTCTGCACTCGATTTCGATGAGTTTTCTCTCCGAGTTAAAGTGCTTAAGGGAATTTCCGATGATGTTGCCGATAACTCTCCTCATTTTCTGAATGTCAACGTCAACTATGTCATCGTTCGGCTCAACGCTTAAAATCAGCTCAACTCCGAAACTTTGTAATTCGTCCTCATAACCCTCTGTGAGCTTATCTATCATCTCGGTTACAGTCATCTTTGTCTTTTTAAGACTGCTGTCAAGATTGTAGCTCAGGTATTCATCAAAATCATTGACTATATCTCTTATCGCAACCGCCTTGTCGTAAACGGTCTTAAGATATCTCTGCTTACGTTCTTCGGAAAGATTCTCCTTTTTCATCATCTCGGCATACCCCATGATAGAGGTCAAAGGAGTCTTGATGTCATGAGAAATTGAGGCGATAATTCTTCTTTGGTTTTGCTGTTGTTTTGAGATAGTTTCCGTCATTTCGACAAAACGGTTTTGAAGTCTTGCGACCTCGCTGCGTCCTGCCATTCTCTTTACGGGTTCACCTTTTTCGTACTTTTCGATGCTGTTATAAAGCTTGTGCATGGGTCTTAGCATCAAAGCGTAGATTATCAAAACAATCAAAAGAATGAACATTGTCACCATGCCGAAAATTATGACTAAAAGCTTGAAAAGATAGCCCGAATCAGTCAAATATTCGCTTGCAAAAAGTACAGATGTTTTTAATATATATGCTTGGTCGTTGTACACAAAAGCATTTTGCACCTTTGTTCCGATAACGGAAAAGCTCTTATCTTTTGTGTGGGCAACGGTTTTGTTATCATTGCTCCTTATGTCAATGACTATTCCCTCGTATTCATCGGCTATGCTCTGCCAACTTCGGGGATCGTTTGTTTGCTGTATTTTTGAAATTATGTCTTCATTGATACTTTCCAAAAGGACTTTATCTTGTGCCGAATATTCACCTATTATATTTGATACCGAATGAAAATAATAGAAGAACACGCAGTTGAAAATCGCAATTAAAGCCGCAATCAGCAAAATATCATTTCTTCTTTTTTTGGACATATCAATCACCTATGGATTTAACAAATTTATATCCTACACCCCATACTGTTTTGATGTATTCGTTGTTTCTGTCAATTTTATCTCTTATGCTCTTTATATTGACGGCAACAGTTCCTATGTCACCGTATTCCGTATCCCAAACGCTTGAGAATATCTGTTCTCTTGTCAAAACCTTGCCTGCGTTTGACATAAGATATTGCAAAAGTTGGAACTCTCTTGTTGAAAACGGGATATGCTCGCCTGCCTTGATAACTTCAAAGCTGTCTGTTCTTATTTCTATCTCGCCTATCTTAATTACTTCATTGTTTTTGGTTTCGTTTCTTCCCTCTCTGCGAAGGTGAGCTTTAACTCTTGCGACAAGCTCATCAACGATAAAGGGCTTTGCAATATAGTCGTCCGCACCCATTTCGAGTCCGAGAACTTTGTCAACCGTCTTGCTCTTTGCACTGACTATGATTATCGGACAGGAAACGTCATCTCTTACTCTGCGGCAAATTTCAAGTCCGCTCATTTCCGGCATCATTACGTCGAGAATGATAAGAGCGATATCGTTCTTGTTTGTGTTTATGTAGTTGAGTGCCTCTCTTGCGCTGTTTTCCACAACGGTTTCAAAGCCGTCATCTTCAAGTGCGTCTGCAACAAGACGTGAAATATCGGTATCGTCGTCTATAATGAGTATTTTTTTCATAGTAATTCCTCCATGCATATCATTTCACTGTAATTTTACTACATTTCTATGAATTTTTAAAGAGGGATTCGTTCATTTTTATTATAATTAAGAGATGAAAATAAAATTTTAATCAGATTTTACCCCTGCGTAAAAGCTTATTCTGTCCTCACCTTAATTTAACGGGAAACAAAGCGACCTGCCATCGCAAGTGAAGAACACGAAACGATGCCACGTCGCAAGTTAAATTTATATATGTGTTCCCGACACGATGTACATATCCGAATCGGATATAACCGTGTCTACATTTACGAACCGACTCATCTTAGTTGCCAGTTCTTCTGCACGGATAAGTTCTTTTGAGATATCCTGCGCTTTGCCGTTGTGACAGGCTATTATGTCTTCCCTGCTCATTGAATGAGCGACAGTCAATCTTCCGAGAGTATCCAAATGACGTGAAAGATTCTCGAAAAGTCGCATCTCGTTCACAAAATGAGGAAAAGCGTTGTGTATAACAATACAGTCAAATTTACTGTCAAAGTGATAACATTCCGCATCTCCTAATATGACTTCTGCCTTTGGAAACTTTTCTTTTGCGATCTCCGTCATTTTTTCAGAAATATCTATTGCCGTCAATGAGGCAACTTCTCTTGCAAAGTAGTCACCGAACAGTACACCCGTTCCGCAAGCGACGTCTAAAACCTTCGCACCTGTTTTTACCTCGGATATATCCAGAATCTTTGAAATCGCATTTTCGTTGCGTACAGTGGTTTTATCCCAAGCGGCGGCACACTCATCAAAAAATGAAATCACGGCTTTTTTATCCATTTTTTCCGCCTTTCATACCCGAATTTTTAAAGTGCAATTCACGCATTCCCTCCACCTCATCGCAGATAGGCTTTAAGTTGCATGAGGCACAGTCAAACTCCAAGTTGTTCATGACTTGATTAAGTGCCTCGGTTATTTCTCGGTTCTTCTCGGCTATAAGTTTCATTTGGCGGTAATCGACGTTTTCGTCTGTTATGAAGTACACCGTCGCACCGCTGACTGACGGAATCGCTTTATACTTTTCGAGCATAAGGTTGCCGATTTTTTCAAAGCTTATTCCGTTCTTGAGTGCTTTCTTTGAAACTCTTACACCCTCTTTGAACGATGAGGACGAAGAACGTATCATATATCCGTCTGGGAAGAAATGATACTTAACATATTCTATCTTTTTAATAAGATCGTATGCTTGCTGTCCGTCACCGCAGTCGTCAACCGATATTACGGCTATTCTCGAAAAAGAGGTGTCCGATTTTATTTCACCGAGTTCTTTGCCGATAACAACGGTTTTAAAATCAGTCGGTTTTTCGCTCACAAGGCAAAAGCCCGTTCCGTTTAACTCAAAAGCGGTATCTCGCTGAAGAATGACCTGACTGTAACCGACGTCCTGCCAAGTGTTGTCTTTGTTAAAAGCATATTCTTTCTTTTGACAGGACTCGGTAAGTGAATAAGTTTTTTCAATCAGTGAATCAAAAAAGTCCATTACAGTTTCTTATCTCTTTTCATTGTGTCGTAGTGCTTTCCGAGAAGATCGTAAACCTTTCTGATAAGTTTCATATCAAGGTTGAACCAATAGATAACGAAAGTCAGAACGAGCAGACAAAGAATCACCGCTAATATGATCATAAGTGTTTTCATATCAGTTCTCCTTTGCAAGACCCTTTTGACGTGC
>CAYWDD010000135.1:0-4967 GCA_964456935.1 uncultured Faecalibacterium sp.
TGGAAGCGGCGTTCAAGTCCGCCGAAACCGGAAAAGCGATTGATGTTAATATATAAGGAGTGAGCATATGTTAAGAGTAACTATATGGAATGAATTCCGTCATGAGAAAGAGATGGAAAACGTAAAGGCAATCTATCCGAACGGAATACATAATCAAATTGCAAAATTCCTCGGTGAGGAAGAGGATTTTGAGATTAAAACAGCAATATTTCTTTACAAGCGCCGCACTTCAAATGATAGTCAAAAAGCATATCGACAGCGGAAAAGATATAAGTTCTTTACCTCAATCGGTTGTGATTCAGCTTAATGATACACACCCAACGGTAGCTATAGCCGAGCTTATAAGACTAATAATGAATCTCGGAAAAGATTTTGACTTTGCATTTTGCATAGCAGAAAAAGTCTTTGCTTATACAAATCACACAGTTCTTTCCGAGGCTCTTGAAAAATGGGACGAAAAGCTCTTTTTAAAAGTAATACCCGAGGTGTACGATATAATAAAGCTTATTGATGAAAGGCTCAAATTTGAGCTTAAAACGCTGAATTTGAACCCCTACGGTTATCTCGTTTTAAGTGATGGCTCTGTTCATATGGCAAATCTTGCGTGTTATACGGCTTTCAGTGTCAACGGAGTTGCAAAACTTCACACGGATATAATTAAATCCGATACTTTGAACCAATGGTACAGGCTCTATCCTAAAAAGTTCAATAATAAAACAAACGGTGTTACTCAAAGAAGATGGCTGGCACTGGCAAATCCTCTTCTTTCAAAGTATATAACAGAATTGATAGGCGACAGGTGGCTGAATGATTTTGATGAGATAAAAAATCTCAATAGATATTCGCAAGACACAGCTGTATTGGAAAGGCTTTCACAAATTAGGTATGTAAACAAGGTAAGACTTTTTGATTATATAGAAAAGACCGAGCATATTAAGTTAGATCCCAATTTCGTTGTTTGTACGCAAATTAAACGACTTCATGAGTACAAACGACAGCTTATGAATATACTTTCGATAATTCATATCTATTTGTCACTTAAAAATAAGGAGATCGAAAGAATATTACCGACAGTTTTTATTATCGGAGCAAAGGCAGCACCGGGATATAAAGCGGCAAAACGTATAATTGAGTTTATAAATGTCGTTTCAAGGAAGATTAACGCAGATAAAGACACAAATTCGCTTTTGCAAGTTGTATTCGTTCCCAATTATAACGTAAGCTTAGCTGAAAAAATAATCCCCGCAACCGATATCTCGGAGCAGATATCTCTTGCAGGCAAAGAGGCATCGGGTACAAGCAATATGAAATTTATGATGAACGGAGCTGTAACTCTCGGCACATACGACGGAGCTAATATAGAAATAGTGAAGTCGGCAGGGGAGGAGAACAACTATATCTTCGGATTAAGAGAAGATGCTGTCAGAGAGCAGATAAAAACTTACGACCCATTGAATGAATACGAAAGCAACAAATATGTCAAAAGAGCGGTTGACACGTTGATAGACGCAACATTTCTTGATGATAATGATGAGCCGTTCAATGATATTTACGACTCGCTTATTGACGAGGACAGATACATGGTAATGAAAGATTTACCCGATTATATCGAAAAGAAGTTAGTGGCTATAAATGACTGCGAAAACAAAAGACTGTTCTTTAAAAAAGCTTTGATAAACACAGCTAATTCCGCTGAGTTTTCAAGCGACAGAACAGTCAGAGAGTATGCAAAAGACATTTGGTTTAATTAAGAAAAGACTTAAAGTATCTCAAGAAGTTCGTTCAACCCATATATCGTATAGTCCGGAGCGATGTCCGTATCGTTTCGGACGTTTCTTACGTTAAACCAACAGGTATCTATTCCGGCATTTATACCGCCGAGTATATCCGATGACAAAGAATCGCCTACAATAAGATAGTTTTTCTTGTCGAAGTCACCTATAGTATTGAACACAAAGTCAAAAAACTCGTGCATAGGTTTTCTGTACCCGACACATTCGGATATAAAGCGATCTTCGATATAGTTTTCAAGTCCGGATTTCTTGAATCTTTTATCCTGAATAAATTTGATGCCGTTTGTTACGATATAAAGCTTATATCCTTTATCAACAAGCTTTTTGAGTACGCTGTCGGCATTTTCGATTTTAACACCGCCTTCGCTTAAATGAAAACAATATCTGTCGTTCATTTCTATACCGTCAGCATCAATATTGACGATTTTCAAAAAGTCCGTGAATCGGTGATCCATGATGTATTTTTTGTCTATTTCACCTTTTTCAAATCTTTTCCAAAGTCCGAGATTTACCCGTGTATATACGGAATAAAGATTTTCGTCAAGCGGCAGGCTCTTTTCCTTAAGCAGTGCAAAGAAAGCGTTATGTTCATCTCTTTCAAAATCAAGAAGAGTATCGTCTGCATCGAATAAAATGTATTTGTACATATTATAATCCTCAATTTCGATAGTTTTCATTATAGATTTTATATTATCCGATAAAAAAAGTCAATGTTGATACAAACAAAACGTCAGAAGATGTATAACAGGTTGATTTTGCAAAAAATCTATGCTAAAATATACAAGAAGGGGTGATATAATGAATAACACATTTTTCGAAGGTGTAGATCCTGACGGACTTAAAGATATAACCGACATTAAATGTCTTGTTTGCTATTTAATAAAAAGCGTTGATGAACCGCTGACAAAAAAGCTTATAAACGACAGTTTGCAGGACGATTATTCTCTTGCTAACTATTTTGAAGTAAATCAAGCAATAAGCGAGCTTTTAAAAAGCGGTGTCTTAACGACCGATATTCTTGACGGTGAAGAAGTTTTGATATTAAACGAAAGAAACCGTGCAACAGCATCTTATCTCAACGGTGCATTGCCCAGAACTGTTCGTGAAAAGGCAATAAACTGTGCTGTTCGTTTGTTGACCAGATCAAGAAGGGAACGAGAAAACGAGATAGTAGTCGAAAAACTTGAAAAGGGATATAATGTTACTTTTACGTTGTATGACGTAGACACTCAATTTATGAAACTGACTATCTATGTTTCGGATATGATGCAAGTTGAAGTTGTACGGGAAAACTTTTTAAATGACCCGACCAAGTTATATTCAGGTATAATATCTTCACTTACGGTGTGATATAATGTACATCAAAATATCATAACAACGAATGACCCGACCGCAGAATTAAGACTGTGCAGTCGGGTCGTTTTATGAATTTAAACCGGTATTTAAAATAACGATTTGATTTTTTATTATTCGGATAAGTTCTTCGTCGGTTTCCTTTTGTCCGCCGTCAAGCCAAGCTTTTAACACGCTGATAGTAACCCCGGTACGAATTGCCATAAAATATTTTGAGTTTGCCTCATCTAATCCAGGAAGTTTACCGTAGGATTCTTCTAAAGCTTTGGCATTTTTCATGTGACAAGCATAGATGATATCTTGTCTGTTAATGTCGATAAGCAGTTTTAAAATATCGCTGTTTTCTGTCCAATATGAAAAATAATGGTACATCAAGTCCCATTCGTTTGGAAAATCCAATGGCTTTATACAGGAGAGTGCGTTTTTAAAGCAGATATCACACCGCCAGTACAGAATATCGGACAGATTATCAAAGCATCTGTATATAGTCGTTCGTGCCACACCGGAGGCTTTTTGCACATCGGTAACGGTGATTCGGTCAAAAGATTTCTTTTCAAGGCATTGTAACAATCCTTTATATATCAAATCGGCAGATTGTACCGCACGTTTGTCATTACTGATATGATACATCTTCTTTTCCTTCTTTCATGTATTTTTCCAAGTATCCGCTTCCCCAAGTGTACCTAAAAGGGGAGTTTTCATCTTTTAACAGCTTTTCGGGCAAATTTAAAGACAACCCGCCGAGTATTACTCCGCACAAAAGAGCGAGAACAAATTCTATAAGTGTAGGTGCGGTTTGAGTGAAAAACGAAACAATTATTCCAACGGCAACGGGAATATATCCGATGATAGTTGTCAGCATTCCGGGACTGTAAATTGTGCGTTTTCCTTTTGATTTAAACTTGCGGTAAAGATAAATTCCACCCGAAAAGTGACCGAACATTTCCGCACAGCACAGAAAGAGCTGCATAACACAGAAAAACGGATTCGCACCAAGCACGAGTACAACACAGCCAAAGATGACACCGATGAGATTCGTAAACATATCACTCATTTGGTTCATGGGATAACAGTCTGTTCTGTTCGAGTTTGCCATGAGATTATACATCGTGTGGAAACCGCCGGGGAGATACCATTCTTCTAAAACATGAAACGGCAGCAATGCGGTCGCACAAGCAAATAAGATTTGTTGTAATTGCCACTCATTGCGTTTAGAAATTGTTACACCGATTATAATACCGCTAATAAAAATCATTATATACAGCCAGACTGATAACCAAACTTTTCCTGCTTTTTTCATTTCAAAACCTCCGATTTTAGTGTACTTTATGATTTAAAACATTTTACGCTACTATTGTATCACAATTTAAGTTCCGATACAATAGTAGCGTAATTTTTTAAGAATTTTTATTATATAATACAAGATTTCATTTCATCAGCGGACGGCTTTCATCAGACAAGCCTAACAGATAGTCGGCACTGACACCGTAGAAGATACATAAGTCTATCAGCTTGTCTATCGGTAAGGCACGTTTGCCTGTTTCATATAGTGAATATTGTTGTCTTGTAATGTTAAGCATTTCGGCAATGTCTGACTGTTTTAAATCGCTGTCTGTCCTTAAATCGAACATACGTTTTGTGTAATGTGTCATAATAATCAGCCTTTCGTTGTTAAGTCTTAGAATGTAGCACATACTTATATATACTTGATTGATGTTGCGATTCAATGGGGAATAATTGTGCAATGTGCTGCGGTTTGTTGTGGCAACTACACAAAAGAAATATACTTGCAAGTTGGTTTTCGTTATTTCCACCAAATTC
>CAYWDD010000136.1:0-4954 GCA_964456935.1 uncultured Faecalibacterium sp.
GCCGCCACTGCTGAAACGTAGAGCAAGAAAAACTCAAAGGTTGCAAAAACTAAAACCAACCGCCTCTTGCCTTGCTTGAAAGAAAATCTGTCCGCAAGGCAGACGGAAAGTTCAAGGGCGACTTACGGCAAACCTCCCACTGTGCAGAACCTAAACCCGAAATATCATTTACACTTGTAAATGAAGTAGAAATTGAACCGACACCGCCACTGCTGAAACGTGGAGCAAGAAAAAAACTAAAAGGTTGCAAGAACTAAAACCAACCGCCTCTTGCCTTCCCTGAAAGGAAAGGTGTCTGCAAAGCAGACGGAAAGGTCAAGGACGGTTTAAAGCAGATTTTCCACTTTGCATTTGCAACAAGCAGTATAGCGTTCGGAAAATATTGCAAATCCATTCTTTTTGTGTTATACTACCCTTATGTGTAATATCAGTTACTATGCTTTTCGGCGTAGGAAAAGCGAAATTTTCCTTTTTGCTTACAAATATTAGGATTTGATAATAATATAATCAGGCGTTTTCGCCGTGAAAGGACTCGGTAAAATGGCAAAAAAAGCTCTCGAAGTTAAGCACGTCAGCATAAAATTCAACCTCAGCAAGGAAAAAGTTGACAGCTTAAAGGAATATGTCATTAAATTTCTCAAAAGGCAACTTAAATATAACGAATTTTGGGCGCTCAGAGATGTTTCGTTTACTCTTAATAAGGGCGACAGATTAGGTATACTCGGACTTAACGGTGCGGGAAAAAGTACGCTCATGAAAGTCATCGCAGGTGTGTATAAACCCACATTGGGAGAAGTCAAACGTCACGGAAGAATTGCTCCGCTTATCGAACTCGGTGCAGGTTTCGACCAACAGTACACGGGCAGAGAAAACATCTTTCTTTACGGCTCGGTTCTCGGATTTTCAAGACCGTTCCTTGAAGAAAAGTACGATGAGATCGTTGAGTTTTCGGAGCTTGGCGAGTTCATTGATGTTCCGATGAAAAACTATTCGTCCGGTATGCGTTCACGTTTGGGATTTGCTATAGCGACAGTTGTCTGCCCCGATATACTCATACTTGACGAGGTACTCTCGGTCGGTGACGCTAAATTCAGAAAAAAGAGCGAGGCAAAAATAATGTCGATGTTCGACAAGGGTGTAACCGTTCTTTTTGTTTCGCACTCGGTCGATCAGGTGGAAAGACTTTGTAACAAAGCTATACTTCTTGAAAAAGGCAGAGTTATAGCATCGGGTGATGTTTTCGATGTCACAAGAGTGTACAGAGAAAAAACAGGCGAAACCAAGGGAATAAAAGATGCGGGAAGATACAGACGTGACCTTGACGACAAGACTATCAAGGAATCTCCGTTTATCATTCTCCCCGAAAAGCAAAACTGACAGGTGAGATAGCATGAAAAGATTTTTCAAAAAGCTGAAAGACGTCGGCTTATCGGATCTTCTTCATATTTTCAAATTTCTCATTGCGTACCCGATAGCTATGATCTATAAACGCAAACGCAAGAATATGTGGCTTGTCTGCGAATATGAAAATGAGGCTCGTGATAACGGCTATTGGTTTTATAAATATGTCTGTGAGAACACCGAACAAGACGTCGTGTATGCGATAAATCCTAAAGCTCCCGACTTTGAAAAGGTCAGTTCTTTAGGCGAAACGGTGAGCTACGGAACGCTTAAGCATTGGATATACTACCTTGCGGCAAGTGTAAATATCAGCTCTCAAAAAGGCGGCAAGCCGAATGCGGCAGTCTGCTATTTACTGGAAGTTTACGGTATACTCAAAAATAAACGTGTCTTTCTTCAACACGGTATCACTAAAGACTATGCCAACGTTTTCATCTATAAAAACACGAAGATGCGTTTGTTTATCTGCGGTGCAAAACCCGAATATGATTTTGTACGCAGCGAGTTCGGCTATCCCGACGGTTTCGTTACCTATACAGGCTTTGCGAGATTTGATTATTTGCTTGAACCCTATGAGCAAAAGCGTCAGCTTTTGATAGCTCCGACATGGAGAAGCTGGCTTAGAACCGCATCAAGCGACCCATATAAGAAAAACAGTAACAAGCATATAACGGAGTCGGAATACTATAACACATGGCGGCACTTCATAGAAAGCGAAAGACTTTCAAAGCTTTGCAAAGAACATAACATGACAGCGGTATTTTATCCGCACAGAAATGTCGCACATTGCTTTGACGATATCAGTTGTGACAATGTAAAAATAGCAGACTGGGAGCAATACGACTTGCAGCTTTTGATGAAAGAGTCTGCGATTATGCTCACAGACTATACAAGTGCCGTAATGGACTTTGCGTATATGGAAAAACCCGTAATATATTATCAGTTCGATTACGATAAATACAGAAATGAGCATTTCACTCAGGGCTATTTCGACTACGAAAAAGATGGTTTCGGAAAAGTCGTTTACGATGAATCCGCACTCTTTGATGAAGTTGAAAAGCTGATGAAAGACACTCAAATGAGTGATGAATATAAAAAGAGGCTGGACGGTTTCTTTACATTCAGAGATAAAAATAACTGCAAAAGAATATATGAACAAGTAAAACTTGTCGATGAAGGGGATATAAATGGCTGAAAAGCTTAGCGTGATAATACCTGTCTACAGGACGGAAAAGTATCTTAAAAAGTGCATAGATTCCGTCCTCGGGCAAGACTATTCGGAGCTTGAAGTGATATTGGTCGATGACGGCAGTGACGATAGCTGTGGTGAAATATGCGACAAATACGCAGAAAAAGACAGCCGAGTCCGTGTCATTCATAAAGAAAACGGAGGACTGTCCGATGCAAGAAACAAAGGACTTGACATTTCGACAGGCGAATATGTGACGTTCGTTGACAGTGACGACTATATCGAAGAAGATATGTATTCGTACATGATGAAAGAAAAAGGCGAAAGCGATATAGTTTGCTGTTCGCATTTTACCGTCACCGACGGCAAGCGGAACAAAGCGATAGCTTTTTCTGAGAAAAAGCTGTTTACTCCCGACGAGGCAGTCCATGAAATTTTAAAGGACAGAGAACTTAAAAACTACGTTTGGAATAAAATTTTCGCACGAAAGCTTTTTTCTACTGTCAGATTTCCCGTAGGCATGAACTTTGAAGATATCCCCGTTACGGCAGAACTTTTCAGCATGGCGAACAGTGTTTGTGTATTGCCCGATGCTAAATATAATTACGTTATGCGGTCGGACGGCATTTCAAAAACACCGAGCATAAAAAATCTTTGTGACCGATTTAAGGCTCACAAAATGCGATACGAAAAACTGATTTCACTGTACCCGAACGAAAACGGTGAAATGCAAAAACAGATGTTGTATGCCGCACGTCTGCTGGCACCGGGAATAATCAAAAGCCGAAACGAATCGGAATACGAACAGGCTTTCGACTGCTGTTTCTCATATTACCGTGAAAATGCAGACTCTCTTTTAAAGCAGGACTGCTTTACGGTATTTGAAAGAAAACAGATACAGCTGCTTGCGGCGGCAACGAGAAAAGACCTTATTAAACTCAGAAACGTTGATTACTTAAGAAAAGCGGATAAGCTTATTCACAGATAAAGAAAGGATCGAGAAAAATATGAAACAAATGATAGACAATTTCATGCATTACAGATATTTCCTTAAGGAAAATGTCGTGAAAGGAATAAAGCTCAAATACAGAAATTCCTATTTGGGTATAGTCTGGACGTTGGTTGAACCTCTTTTGACAACGATAGTCCTTACATTCATCTTTGGAACGCTTTTCGGAAACAACGATAAGCTCTTCCCCGTTTATATCCTTTCGGGCAGACTTCTTTACAGCTTTTATTCTTCATCGACAAACAGCTGCGTTAAGTCAATAAGAAACAATTCGGGAATGATAAAGAAAGTATATGTTCCGAAATACCTCTATCCTCTTTCGGGAATACTTTCAAACTATGTCACATTCCTTATATCTCTCATAATTTTGGGTGCGGCGATAGTTGTCATGGGTGTCAAGCCGTCACATTATATGCTCTATTCTTTTGTTCCGCTTTTGCTTTTATTACTTCTTGCATTCGGTTCGGGAATGGTGCTTGCGACTATAGGCGTTTTCTTCAGAGATCTCGAATATCTGTGGAGCGTTTTCCTTATGCTTATTATGTACACCTGCGCTATCTTCTATGATGTCAGCAGATTCGACGCATCGGGAAGAGCATGGATACTTAATATAAATCCGCTTTTCTGTATCATAAAGAATTTCAGAAATTGCGTGCTTTACGCAAGACCGCTTGAACTTTCCACCTGTCTGTATGCTTTCGGTTTCAGCGTGGTTTTGACAACTGTCGGTCTTATCATGTTCAACAAAAATCAAGACAAATTCATACTTCACGTTTAATTTACCCCACTTAATAATGAAAGGCAAGGTAATTGAAATGGATTATATTCAAGCTGAAAAGCTGCTTCGTGAACACGAACAGGAACACGTTTTAAGATTCTACGATGAGCTTTCTTCAAAAGAGCAAGAAAGCTTGCTTGAACAAATAGCAAGCATTGATTGGCGTATATTTGAAGTCCTTTCGGCATCTGACGTTCTTGCAGGCAGAGGCAAGTTTGAACCTCTCGGAGCACTTACGGTCGAGGAAATAGACGAAAGAAAGGCAGAGTTTGAAGAAGAGGGCATAAAGGCTCTTGCATCACAAAAGGTCGGTGCTGTTCTCTTAGCCGGCGGTCAGGGAACAAGACTCGGACTCGACAAGCCTAAAGGTACACTCAACGTTGGCATAAACAAAGAGTTTTATCTCTTTGAGGCACACATAAAGTGGTTACTTCACGTTAAAGAGTTGTGCGGTGCATATGTGCCCCTCTATGTTATGACAAGCGACATAAACAACGAAGATACGGTCAGCTTTTTCAAAGAGCATGACTATTTCGGATATGACAGCAACTACATCAAATTCTTTATTCAGGAAATG
>CAYWDD010000137.1:0-4905 GCA_964456935.1 uncultured Faecalibacterium sp.
TTGCGACATTTTGCCGCCACCTCACGGACTCTGTCAAGTCCACATACTGTAACGTGTATTCACGGAAAGCCCTACTTTAAGTTCAAACTTTCGGCTCGGAAGCCATAGACTGTTGAACGCTTTCGATACCGACTCGCACCCACCGTCGGTTCTCTGTGACCGTCACCGTTCAGTCCTCTTCGTCACTGCCTTTTCAAGAATGATAACACCAACTTAAAGAAAAGTCAATCCCTGATTTTGAAAATTCTGCCGATTAAAAGAAATATATTGCAAAAAACTCTTGATTTTTGTTTTACAGTGTGATAGAATACATCAGTATTGAAGAACTCGGCTGGTATCAGCTAAACTATGTATATAATTATGGAGGTCACGATATGTCAGGTGTACAGATCGCTTTAGGCGTTGTTCTTATGATCGTTTCGGTAATCATCATTGTTCTTGTTATGATGCAGGAAAGCAAAGCAGAGCTTTCGGGTGCGATTTCGGGCGGAGTTTCCGATTCGTTCTTCGGCAAGAACAAGGGACGTACAACAGAGGCTAAGCTTCGCAGACTCACCGTTATTTTCGGTTCGGTATTCTCAGTGCTTACTCTTGTATCATCTTTACTTCTTTTATTCTTCAGTAAATAAGATCAATTTAATAGAAATGCAGTCGCACCCGATGGGTGCGACTGCATTTTTTATTGCAAAATCAGGCTGTTCACAGCGAATATTAACCTCTCCGTCACGGCTTTGCCGTGACACCTCTCCTTTCAGGAGAGGCAAGGCTTACGCTCTTGCAACTTTCAACTTGTTCAGCCTACAAAGTTTTTCCTCATCGAACCTTACAGCAGCGGGGCGGCAGCTTGGCACTCCCACGAGCCTTACGGCTCGTGGGAGTACGCAAGCTGCCGCCGTTACGCTCCGCCGCCTTCGGCAGCTCCGCTAACGCTTCCCATCAAAACCTGTTATAAATTTCGCATTTATCCCCTCCGTCACGGCTTTGCCGTGACACTTCCCCTTGAAAACAAGAGGAGGCTTAATCTAACCTTTCTGCAAACAGTCTGAATTTCAAAATTCACGCACAAATTATCAGCCGGCAGGAATCCCTGCCGGCTTGTTGTTATTCTGCTGTAGATATCTCTATTCCTTCGATTACGACGTCAAATGCAGGTCTGTCACTTTGATCGCACTTTACCGATGCTATCTCGTCAACAACGTCCATGCCCTCGTAAACCTGTCCGAAAACAGTGTGTTTGAAGTCAAGCCACGGTGTTCCGCCGACGGCTTTGTAGCCTTCTATTGTGCCGAACGGGAATCCCTGATCGCTGAGTTCTTCCATCTGTGATATCATTCCGTTCGGAACTGAATTTGCCTGTACGATAAAGAATTGACTTCCGTTAGTGTTTCTGCCGGAATTTGCCATTGATAACGCACCTCTGAAGTTGCGAAGATCAATGTCGAACTCATCTTCGAACGGTACACCCCAGATACTTTCACCGCCACAGCCTGTGCCTGTCGGATCACCGCCCTGTATCATAAAGTTGTTTATGACACGGTGAAATATCAGTCCGTCATAATAGCCGTTCTTTGCGTGTGTAACAAAGTTTTCGACTGCTTTCGGTACTTTGTCGGAGAAAAGTCTTATCTTAATGTCGCCTCTGTTGGTTTTCATGAGTGCGACGGTTTCACCCTTTTGAGGTTTATCTAACTGTGAAAACATTTAGTATCTCCTTATTTGTTTTTCTTTGAGGATTTCTGAGCTTTCTTTTCTTCTGCGAGTTTGAGAGCATATGCTGCCTCTTCTTTTTCGATACGCTGTCTTTCCTCTGCTTCTCTTTGCTCTGCTTCCTGTGTTCTCAGCTTTGCCTCGTCGTACATATCAACAAGTTCCTCATAGCGAGAGTAGTTCTCTTTTTGAGCTAAGAGCTTTCTTGCATCGTTATACGGCTTTGCACAGCGAGCGTAAATCGAGCTTTCGTCGGTCGCTTTCTTTATGTTTGCGGCAACGACCTTTTTCTTTGCTTTAAGGTCGGCTATCTCAAGTTTAGCCTGCTCTGCTGCAGCAGAGTTGTGATTATCCTTTGCTTCGTGAAGTTGCTTGTACACATCGGTTATTGTGTCGTCAAGCTCATCTTCTTGATCGTAAAGCTTTTCGAAAATCGAAAAGTCAAATTCTTCTATACCGCCTGCATAGTATTTTTTGAGAAGTTTTACACTTCTGAGTCTGTCTTTAGCTGAAGAAATAGACTCACTTCTGTAGCGTTTTTCTTCTTTGGTTTCGGCTTTCATTGCCTTTGCCGCAGTAAGTACGGCAGGATCGCAGCTATAAAGACCGTTGAGTCCGCCACTGTATACGCTTTCGGCTATCTCGACTTTTTCGATAAACTCGTCTGTAGCAAATTTTGCAAGTTCGTCCATAACCATTTTAGAGGTTTCGACTTCGATGTTATGTTCTTCGAGCATTCTCTTGATACGACCCGGCTTTTTAGCTTTGTCCTCGTCAGAGAGCGTTGCTTTGAATGCCTCTATACCTGCGGCATCTGTCGTATAAATCGGTTTCTTAGCGTATTCTTCGCTGTGTCTTATCAAGTCTATGCCTTCAACAAGTTCCTTATCGGAAAGAGCATTGTTGCCGTAGTCCTCGAACATCGCTCTGATTTTGAGTACCTTTACGATGCCCTGCTGTTTAACTTCTGTCAAGTCGTAGAAGAAGTACGGTACAACATTGAAGAATGCACTGACGACCGAAATGCCTATCATGACGACTATAACACGGTTGAACGTCGCATCGTCATACATTACCGAATATAAGTTGGGTTCACCCGAGGCATTATATATGGTTGCTCCGTATTGTGCCGCCTTTTCGACCAATGTCGATTCAAGGGCATAGAAGTTAGCCTCGTTGATACCGAATTTTTCATAAAGTGCTGCGGGTACTAAGCTTATGATAGTTGTCAAAACAGTACCTATAAGTCCGACTGCCGAAAACATACCGTCGATTCTTTCACCCGTTATGTACTGCTGGTAGTCACGGATATCGCCCTGTGTACTCGGTTCGAGAACTTTCGAGAAACTTGTTATAACACCGTTGACATAGAATACCAACAGTATCAGCCACATCATCATTGACGGGCTCTTGAGAATTATCGGCCACAGCATAGCTATGAAGAAAATGTTGAGTACATTCGTTACGACAAGGACAGCCTTTTTACCCCACTTCTTAATGCAGAACGGAGCTAAGATCATACCCCACATAGCCGAGTTACCGTACAAGGTGAATATCAGAGAATATGTAGCCTCTGAACACGGACGACGATATGTATATGTCCACTGAAGAATGTTAACGAACTGCTGTTCGAGGAATCCGACCCAAGTTGCCGCTGAGATTATCCAGAAATACTTGTTCTTGATAATAGCTCTGAGCGTATCCATGAATTTCATCTTGACATGGTGAGTCTTTGCCTGAATTATCTTTTCCTGCGTATTTGCATATGCAAGAGTACATATAAGCATACCGATTATTACCGCAGGCGGATAAAGGTATCTGTAAAGTTTGATATCGTCAAGTCTGCCGTCTGTTATCCACTTTGCCGCTATGGGAACGATAAGGTTCATGATTGACGGTGAAAGAGAATATATAACGCTCTTTATAGCCGCAACGTTTGTTCTTTCCTGTGTGTTGGGAGAAAGAACGTAAATAAGGTTTTCGTAAGCGTCATAGAAGAACATATAGATGAACTGGAAACCTATATTGAAAAGCAATACGGTTGCACACTTCACGTTATAGCTCATGTATTCGTACGGCATCCACACAAAACCGATGGCAAGAATACAGGTCGGTATACCCATAGTCATGATATACGGTCTGTATTTACCTTTTCTGTTGCGTGTGTTGTCAATAATGTTAGCTCTCAGCGCAGTTGCCGGGAAACTGGATATCATAGCAATAACATATAATATGTATATATGTGTCGGCTTGATACCGATAACATTACCGGTGATATAGTTGCCGACAGACAGCATTACCTGTTGTGCGACATAAACTATAAAATACCAACCGATGCCACCGACAGAATATGACAAAATCTCTTTATATGTCATATAGTTGCCAAGCGGCGGAGTTTTCCAGTACAACTTTGTGTCTGCGATAAATTTTTTAAAATCCAATATCATCACCCATTCTGCCGCAATCATGCGGTCGTTATTATATTAGAGATAGTATAACATATGTCTAAAATCAATTCAACGAAATTTTAAAGATAATTTAAGATTTTTTGTCTATTTTTTCGTTAGTCGAGTTCGTTTTTGCCCTTTATGTCCCCGACTTTTCCTATGACAAATTTCATTTTATCAACAGGAAACGGTGCAGATGCACGAAGATATGTCCCAACTGAAACAACTTTTCCGACAGTCTGCTGATTACTTGCCTCAACCCATACACAATCGCCTATTTCTACCGTCAAATTTTCAATTCGATAGTGATAGACCTTGGTCGTTCCGGGAATCAGCACACCGCAAATTGTATATACGTTCGTGTCTTCAAAGGCTTTTTGCATTTCAAGTTTCGCCTGCTGTTCTTTAAGCTCTTTTTCTTTTTGCAGTTTCGCCTTTGCTTTTTCCGCTTCTTTTCTGTTTTCTTCTCTCTCTCGTTTATAAAACTCTTTGTTGAACTCTTCCTCGGTTTCAAAGTCATTGACATCAAGACCGAAATTTTCTTCGTTTTTGTACCAATTACGCCAAGCGTATTTTTCTTCTTCCAGAGCGTCCAAATACTCCTGCTTTGAATCGAAATCAACGGGATTTAAGTCATATTCTGTACCGTCCGGTACATCTTTTCGCCAAGCGTTCTTGCGAGAATAGGCATATTTTTCACACATTGTTTCTTTCTCGTCTATGAACTCATCTATCTTCTTTTCCCAAGCCG
>CAYWDD010000138.1:0-4815 GCA_964456935.1 uncultured Faecalibacterium sp.
AGCTTAGACTCAAAATGAGAAGTCGCTAATTTTTTTACATTGCCATGTGACTTACTTGCACTAATTGTGTCTAACAAACAACAGATGTCGAAAATATGCACAACAGCACGAATGCGAAAGCGTTCGTGCCTTGCACCCCACCCGTCCACACCGAACCCTCACCAAAAAATTAAGAACCGCTTTTCAGCGATTCTTAAAACTTGGTGCCGGTGGTGGGGGTCGAACCCACACGGTGTTGCCACCAACGGATTTTGAGTCCGTCTCGTCTGCCAATTCCAACACACCGGCATTAATTTATTCAGCCCGATAATGATATCACATTATCGGGCCTTGTGTCAACTGTTTTTGAAAATTTATCCGAAAAACATTATGCAGTCGGTTCTTTTTCCTTAGCTTTTTCCTTGTTTTTGTTGGAAATCTTGTTGTACACCACACCGCCTACTGCACCTAATAAAGCGGTCGCAATGAAGATTATTGCCGCAAAGAGGTAGTTTTTATCGGAAAGTGTAGCTCCGCACCACGTCGAAGTTATAATTGACGGTATTCTCGCTATACTTGCGATAATCATAAACGGCACTGTCTTTATCGGCGTCAGACCGACAAAGTAGGTAAAGATGTCTTTCGGTGTACCGGGAATAAGGTAAAGTATGAACACCATTGAGTAAATCTTTTGATCGTTTTTAAAAAGCTCCATGGTTTCAAGTTTGCTTGTCGGTACGAAGATGTCAACTATCTTTTTTCCGAACAGCTTTGTTAAAAGCAGGATAACAAACGATCCCAAAAGCGAACCCGCCATACAATACAACAGTCCACCCCATGTACCGTAAGCATAACCCGATCCGATTTCAAGCGGCTCGGCAGGTATGAATTTCACGACCGTTTGTGCGGCTCTTATCAAGACGAATATCGCCCTGTCGAAACCGCCGAAACTGTCAAGATAGTCTTTGAATACCACGGGGTCTTTAACGATATCTAAAAGACCCCTACCGAAGAAAAAATATAAAATGATGCAAAGTGTCCAAAATGATACAGCTAAACCGACAACTATCTTTTGTTGCTTGGTTAACTTTATCATGTTAAGCGTCGTTTTGATTCTTGCTTTCATCTTATTTTTCGGTGCAGGCCCTTTGTTTTCTACCGGTGGATAGAAACAATCAAGCTTGCCTTTGTATCCGTTGAGCCACGGCTTATATTTGCCGTTGTAGTGAACTATAATAGTGTTTTCTTTGACAAAATCAATGTCCTTTCTGAAAAGACTCAGCGTTTTTTCGTCCATATTATATATTTTCGGGTCGATGTACACGGTCTTTTCCCAAAACATTGCGTTTATTACGTCTTGGTCGGCAAGATAAAGCTTTTGTATGTTTTCATTGACAAAGTTCATTATCTTCTCAACCGTCGTGTACTTCCTCATCTCGGCAATATTCATGAGCATAATGCCGGCATTGATGTATTTCGAGTTTTTGCCCATTTTGAGTCTGACGTGGTTCATACCCTCAATAAAGCTGTATGTATGAGTCGATGCGGCAATTATATTATCCCCCATATCCATATCGTACAGCGGAGCAAGTGAGTGAAGAACGTATATGTCCGGATCAAGATAAAGGCATTTTTCAACGCTTTCGGGCAAAAACCTGAAAGCTAGAAGTCTATAGAACGTTTCTTTCGAAAGACGTTCATCGACAGGTGTATTGTCAAAAAGATCGTCATCAAGCTTTATGGGAATCACGTTAATGTCGTAATCCGCAACGGCGTTTTCGATTGTAGTGAAATCCTCATCAATCAGTTTTGAGTGAGCGACGTAAACATCTATATGATTTTCTCTATTTGACTTGCCTATCGAATCCAAAGCCACCAAAAGCGGCGGCAAATAATTTCTGTCGATAGTCATTAAAATATTCATTTTTTCCTCCCGCATCACTAAAGATGCACATTCAATATATTAAGAGTAGTTATTTTCGCTAAGTTAAATTATCTGTGCTTTCTTGATCCGACCATCGCATCACCTGCCGACTTGTATTTTATTTTTCTCTGCTTTTTTGCCGTACTCCTTACGGCGGTTCATTTTTGAAATTTCCTCTATCTTTATTACAGTTTGCGGTATTATATCATTTTTTCTTTACAAAAAGATTGCGACAAAATGATAAAAATGTCACTTAAAGTGTGCCTTAAACTGTAATGTGATTATACACTAAGATGTATTGATTTGCAAGAGAATTTATAAATATATAAGGATATGTTTTGCATTAAAAATATAACCCACCGACTTAGCCGGTGGGTCAATACTAAAATTCCTTTATCATCTGATTATACTCCAGAAAATCATATCCGAGTCTTTTGTAAAGCTTGACCGCTCTTTCGTTTTCAAGCTCAACTTCAAGACGTATACGCTTTACATCGTCACTTCGGCTTTCTTCAAGAAACCTGAAAAACTCCGTGCCTAAGCCGTGGGATCTGTATTCGGGCTTTATATAAAGCTCCTCTGCCCAGATGACTAAGCCGCCTGCCTCCTGTGAAAATGTCTTGGCAAGAAGTGCGTAGCCTGCTGTTTCTCCGTCCTTTTCGAGAATGTATCCCTCGGCATAGCGATCGCTCGTCATAAGCTCACTGAATGTACGGGAAAAATATTCGGTCGGGACAGGGTGCAGCACGGCACTTGATGAATAGAAATCTTCAGCCATTGCAATATAGTCTTTTTCGTCTTTTTTCTCAATTCTTCTTATCATTCGTCGTCATTATCCTTTTTCTTAAGTTTCGGCAGAACAAGACACACTATCACCACAACCACGGCAAGAGCGACTATGACCATCGGAACGATATAGCGTGCATCATTGTCGCCTGTCATAGGCACAGCGGGAGTTATTGCTTCGGCTGCGAAAACCTGCGTTAAAACCGCAAGACAGCTCAATGCCATAAGTATCGCAAGCACGATGCAAGTGATCTTGATCATTTTTTTGTTCATCATATCTTTTTACCTCAGTCGATATTCATGTATTTTTTCATGTCCGCACCGATTTTGTCGCTGAGTGCTGTTGCGTTCTCTCTCGTGTCGGCATTTGCGGTGATATATATTTTTATCTTCGGCTCTGTTCCCGACGGTCTTACGATAACGCCGCTGCCGTTCGGAAGTTTATATGCGAGGACATTTGACTTCGGAAGTTCAATCACTTTTTCTGTACCATCTAAGACAGAAATCGTCTTGCTTGCCATATAGTCGGACACTTCTTCGACAGTTAGACCCGCTATCGTTTTCGGAGCGTCTGCTCTGAGTGACTCCATCATATCCTGCATTTTCTTCATGCCTGTCGCACCCTCAAAACCGAAGTTGAGAAGTGTGTTGAGATACATTCCGTATTGCTTGTAAAGGCTTTGCATCTTATCATAGAGGCTGATGCCCTTTTCTTTGTAATAAGCCGCCATTTCGCATATGAGCATCGAAGCAACAACTGCGTCTTTATCTCTTGCGTGAGTTCCCGAAAGATAGCCGTAGCTTTCCTCCATGCCGACGATGAAACGGTTTTCTTCGCCTTTTTCTTCAAGCTGAGTGATAAGCTCGCCTATATATTTAAAGCCTGTCAACAAGCTTTTTGTTTCGGCACCGTAGGTCTTTGCGACTTCATCGACAAGCGATGAAGTAACAAACGACTTTACGACGATCGGGTTTTCGGGAAGTGTTCCGAGTTCCTTTCTTCGTGCTAAAAGATATTCACAAAGAAGTACACCGACCTCATTGCCTGTCATGAGTTTATACTCACCATCGACATTTACTGCGATTCCTACTCTGTCGCAGTCGGGGTCTGTTGCAAGAAGTAAGTCGGCAGGTTCTTTTTCACCCATTTCTATTGCAAGTTCAAAAGCCTGCTTAATTTCGGGATTCGGGAACGGACAAGTCGGGAAGTTTCCGTCCGGCATCTCCTGTTCCTTTACGACTCTGACGTTATTTATACCCTTTCGTGAAAGGATCTCTCTTACCGGCAAGTTGCCTGTACCGTTAAGCGGTGTGTATATGACCTTGAGGTCACTTCCCTTGCAGTCATACACGCTTGCCGACAGCACTTTTTCGTAAAACTCCTCGAACACTTCGTCTTTGATGTATTCGATTTTACCCTGTGCCAGAGCCTCGTCAAAGCTCATCTTTTTAACCGAGTCAAACATATCGACCTTTTCTATAAAGTCGTAAGTTTTGGCTGCTGCGTCATCTGTCATTTGATAGCCGTTGGGATCATAGCACTTGTATCCGTTGTACTTTGACGGATTGTGGCTTGCGGTGATTATGATTCCCGACTGACATTTAAGTCGTCTTACGGCAAATGAAAGCATCGGTGTCGGAACAAGTCTTGGATAAAACCAAACTTTTATTCCGTTTGCCGCAAGGACACCTGCCGCACTTTTTGCAAATGTATCCGACTTAATTCTGGAATCGTAGGCTATTGCAACTGACGGCTGTGAAAACTCACTGTTGAGATAGTCAGCAAGTCCCTGTGTTGCCTGATTGACGGTGTAGATATTCATTCTGTTTGTACCTGCACCTATAACTCCCCTTAATCCGGCTGTACCAAATTCGAGGTTCTTGTAAAATCTGTCAAGAATTTCGTCCTTCTTGCCTTCGATAGCCTTAAGCTCCGAAATCAAGTCGGCATCGTCTTTCGCCTTTTCAAGCCAAAGCTCGTATAAAGCATTGATATCGTTCATTTAACTCGCTCCTTTTCAAAGTTGTATCATATAAGACGGATTTCTTATTGAAGTCCGTTGTTGTCAAGATTTAATTGCGTTTATAAAGCATACCGCACCGTTTGTTTTCACAGTGTATATTCC